>NZ_JASJVE010000024.1:0-67380 GCF_036346185.1 Pseudomonas sp. 10C3
GGCTCCAGAGAGAGATCGGGAGCACAGCGTCAGGCATTAGCCGACGGCTTGGAATGTGTGCTTTATGGCGCGCTTACCCTATATGTGGCTGCGCCACGTACTAGAGCGGTTGCCGCAAGCCTCGTTGGTAGAAGGCTTCGAAGCCTTGCTGCCCTGGAACTGCACACCAGAGATGCCACGGTAAACGTAAAGCCCATCTAACGGTACGTGGGGTTCATGGGTCGCTTACGGCGCGACTCTCACCGTGGCACGGAGCATCCCCGCAAACAGACGCTCAAGCCGCCCACTTCATATGCCAATCAGTATTGCAACGGGTATGACCATAGATTTAGGGAGCGGATATACCGTTTTCAGTCTCGCCCGCTCGTAATTTCGCGGCTAAAGCGACCAAGGGAGCATATGCAATGACTAACCCAAGCGCCCCATCAACGTTAAAAACCGTAACGGATAGTGCAATTGGAAGTAGCCATAATAAATTTATCGCCCCTACGATCAATAGGACAGGCAAATGCCCTCTGACTTTGCGAAAAGCGAACTGATAAGCATGGCTGCGATGCGCCTCATAGATTTTTTCGCCTTGCACCAAGCGGCGGATCAACGTAAATGTTGCATCGACTACAAATACGCCTAACAAAATCAACCAACTCCACAAAAGCTGGGATGAAAGCCAAGCCGCCTGCAGTGATATAGCCCCCAAAGTAATTCCAAGAAATCCACTTCCAGCATCCCCCATAAAAATGCGTGCAGATGGGAAATTCCAACAGAAAAAACCAAAGACAGCCATAGCCAATAACAGAGGCACCCAGATCAATTGTGGAAAACCAGCTAGCAAATACAAAAGACAAGCCCCAAGGCAGGTACAAAGAGCCTCCACACTCGCTAGCCCGTCGATCCCGTCCATGAAGTTATAAAGGTTAAGCATCCAGACTAAATAAACGGCTGCCAAAATATCTCCAAACCAACTGAGATCAATAATAACCCCAAACAACTTGATGACAGGCAAGCCACCCAACCAAAGCAGAACCCATATCGCCACGCTGAAATGAGCTAGTAACCGCCATCGGACTGCTATATGACCGCGATCATCCATAAACCCAATGATCGCAACCACGACGCCCGCCCCCCCAATGGCGATAAGCGTCAACCAAGGGGCTAGGCGGATCCAGCCCAGAACAGGCAGGATTATCAGAAAAACGACGGCGATCGCAACACCACCACCACGAGGGGTTGGTATTGAATGCGAGCTACGTGAGTTAGGGATATCCATCAAACTCCGAGAAAGTGCATATCGACGTAAAATAGCCGTTAACATAAAAGAAAAAAAAGCAACAACGGGAATGAGCCACCAGTAAATCATTATTTTTTGACGTTCCTAAAATGTCTAGCCATACTCTTGAAGATCTAATCAATACTAACAAGAAGCGTCAAGCTCTATACACTCCTTACCCTACACCTAACATGATAAGGTAGCCCCACCTACCAATTGGTTTCATTTTAAATGATCAGCTTGGTATTAGCCACAAACACCTAAATCCGATAGTTCTAAGTAGCACAAACTTCATTGAACCTCATTGAATAAACCCGCTCGGACTGCATTACGAAGCAGCAATATAAAGGGCACTACCGCGCGAGCGAGAGGTGGTATATTTACAGCTAACAAACTGTAGCTCAGTAAAGTATAAGTGCACGCGATGGAACAAAGCCGCAAATAGAACTTTATACATCGATAATTGCCCAGCAACCGCTCCCATTTACGCCTCTAATAACTGGTAATATATAAAGTGAAAAATAACTCCCCATTAGGGCTCTAAACGACGCTGCTGATATATCCAATCAACAATTTCACCGTCCGGCGCATAACCGCTAACTGTTTCGCGAAGTAGTCGGCGAACCTTGTTATAGTCATCCTCCTCAACAGCCGTAAGAAGCTCTGACAGCTTCACCTTTAATAATTCCCAAGTTAAATAATCTTCATTTGCACTCATTATCATTGGATGCTCGGTGGCCACGACATTGTCACCTATAAGCAACTCTTCATAGAGCTTTTCACCTGGACGCAAGCCAGTGAACTCAATGGCTATGTCGCCGTGAGGATTTTTTTCAGAACGAACGCTTAGGCCGGACAAATGAACCATTTTCTCAGCCAATTCGACGATTTTAACCGGCGCGCCCATATCCAATACAAATACATCTCCACCTTGGCCCATTGACCCAGCCTGAATCACTAATTGGGCAGCTTCAGGAATAGTCATGAAATAGCGAGTAATTTTCGGGTGAGTAACTGTAAGCGGCCCGCCCGATTTAATTTGTTTATGGAAGAGAGGGATCACTGAACCTGAGGACCCAAGCACATTGCCAAAACGAACCATGGTGAAACGCGTTTTATTCACTTGTGAAATTTTTGATTTATCACCAAACATAACGGGCGCCAACTCACGACTCAAAGCTTGCAGAGTCAGTTCCGCTAAACGCTTGGTGCTGCCCATTACGTTAGTGGGCCTCACCGCTTTATCCGTAGAGATTAGAACAAAATTTTCGACACCTGCTTGCAAGGCTGCTTGAGCAGTATTGAGTGTACCTATAACATTATTCAGCACTCCTTCCGCGATATTGTGTTCAACCATCGGCACGTGTTTATACGCCGCTGCATGGTAAACCGTGTCCACATGCCAAGTTTTCATCACATCTAAAAGTTTAGACTGATTACGGACCGAACCTAAAATTGGTAAAAGTTTAACCGACAACGATTCACGGGTTACTCGCTGCTCAAGCTCAGAGAGAATACTGTATAAATTAAACTCACTGTGCTCAAATAATAAAAGCGTAGTCGGTTCCAATGTAAGAATCTGCCGACATAACTCTGAGCCAATTGATCCACCCGCTCCAGTTACCAGAATCGATTGACCTTTTATACAATGTTCAAGCAAATTTTCCAGTGCGGGAACGGCATCTCGGCCAAGTAAGTCAGCTATATCGACCTCCTGAATGTCATCAACCTTCACGCGACCACTCGCGAGGTCCATGAACCCAGGGACACTTCGTACATGGAGCGGAAAGCCTTCAAGATAACTCAAAATTTCTCTACGGCGTCCCCGCGTGCAGGAAGGGACGGCTAACAGTATCTCCTGAGCGCCAGTCACATCAATTAATCGCTGGATATGTCTGGGTTTGAAGACCTGTAGGCCAGAAATAACACGATTTGAAATGCCTTCATCATCATCAATAAAGGCTACAGGCCGCATCAACCTTCCCATACGGAGAGCCGCGACAAGTTGATTACCTGCTGCGCCTGCACCATAGATGGCTACCTTTGGCAGACCATCATCTCTATTTGTAAACGGCATGTGCTGGGCAGCAGCAAACCAATCACCTAAAAAAAACTGGCGCATTGCCAAACGTAAACCGCCAATCATCATCATACTCAACCACCAATAATTGAATATGATTGAGCGTGGCACGATGGTTTGATGATTGCTGTACCAATAAACAACAATACCGAGAATCAGGGATGAGAGGCTAACAGCTTTGATGATTGCAATCAGGGCGTCATTGCCAAAATAGCGCATGACAGCCCGGTACAGGCCAAAACGGACAAAGAGGGGAATAGCTACTACCGGGGCACTGAGAAATAGCCATGTATGATCGTGAAGAGGGTTAATCATGTCGTCAATACCCAGACGAACAATAAACGCCATCCACAGCGCGAACCACACCAGTAGCACATCAGTGCCAACCTGAATCAGCCGCTTCTTGCGACGAGGCAATTGCAGCAACCAATTACGCATCCCGTTAATCATCCGTTGTTAACCCCACCAGAGCATTCTCACATCTACATACAGACCAAGAAACAACATCAACCCTCAGCCAGCGTTACTGCTTTACCTGAAAACAGTAAATTACAATTCAACCCGACACGGCCTTATGCATAACCTCGGACAGCGCTTCACAGGTTTTGGCGATTTCGTCGGATGTCAATGTTGGATGTACCATAAACATAAGACTGTCCTCACTGAGCGCCTTTGCTGCCGGTAACCTGACCGCCGGACGCCAACCTGTAGCATCGAAAGCCTTCTCAAGATAAACCTCGGAGCAAGAACCAGAAAAGCATGGTACACCTCGAGCGGATATTTCACTCAGAATGCGGTCACGGGTCCAGCCTTCTTTAAGACGCTCCGGCGCTACAAACACATAACATTTGTAAGCTGCATGCATGATCTGCTTCGGGATAACTGGGACTCGCAGGCCATCCAACTGGCTAGCGCAGTCCCAAATTTTCTGAGCATTGTCTAAACGCTTCTCGTGCCAAGCAGTCATACGCTGCAGTTGAATCCGGCCAATCACAGCCTGTACTTCCATCATTCTCCAGTTGGTGCCAAAGCTCTCATGAAGCCAGCGGAAACCAGGTACATGCTCACGCTCGTAGACAGCTTCCCAGCTCTTTCCGTGATCCTTCAGGGACCACATCTTTGACCAGAGTTCGCGGTCGTTGGTGGTGACCATACCGCCTTCGCCGCCGGTGGTCATTATCTTGTCCTGACAAAACGACCAAGCGCCAACATGGCCGATGGACCCAACCGATTTGCCTTTGTATCTCGCGCCATGAGCCTGCGCGCAATCCTCAATCACCTTTAGCTCATGCTCGGCAGCCAGCGCCATTATCGGATCCATGTCGCATGGCCAACCTGCCAGATGCACGCAGATGACCGCGCGAGTACGCGGCGTCAATACCGCGCGAATGGTCTCGGCTGTAATGTTTTGCGAATCGCGATCCACCTCGGCAAAAATCGGTACAGCGCCGGCATTGACGATGCTCGACACCGACGCCAGGAACGTACGTGGCGTAACCACTACTTCGTCGCCAGCGCCTATACCAAGTGCCTGTAAGGCAGCATCCAGCGCCACAGTCCCGTTGCACATTGCGATCGCGTATTCAGCGCCAGCCCAGGTAGCAAATTCTTTTTCAAACTCGCGACACTCCTGCCCAGTCCAGTAATTGACCTTGTTTGACAAGATAACGTTGCGAACGGCATCGGCTTCCTCTTCGGTAAAAGAAGGCCAAGGGGAGAAGGAGGTATTAATCATGATAGTGATTATGGTTCTTTTAGGTTATGAAAAATAGGAAGGGAAAAAATCTGGATTAGGTTCCCATGAGTTACCGTGTTTTTGCTCAGACCTTTTTCTGGCAACAACCATGTCATTGTAAGCATCATTATCGTGGATATTTTTTTGAATCGAGAAAGGGTGAGCGCCCTCTTGGTCAAACGCCAATTTGAACATATAAATGCCATCGTAGGGCTTGACCCCTCCCCCTAACACATAGCCGTCAATATCGTTGTCGATGGCCCACATATTGACTTCATGTTTCAATAAATCGCTAGGTCGTAAATTTGAATAATCCATATCAGACCCACCCAGAAACGAATAAATATTACGAGGCGAGCGAAGAATGAGCTCAGTTGCGACAACCTTGCCTTCAAGTGCTACATGAGCATAGAACCCTATTTTATCTTCAGAAAAGTATTCATTTAACTTTTCAAATTCCTCCAACGGAATCATAAATGACTGTTTTGCGCCTGTTCTGATCATTGTCAAATGATAGACCCTTACAAATTCGCCAGTCAAACTTCCATTAAAATCTAATAGAACCTCAAGGCATGAAGATTTTGCCCTTTTTATATTTTTCCTTACCGAGTGCTTATAACAACCCCATAGCTCTTCATGAGTTTTCTTTAGATTGATTACTACATTATCCTGCTGTTTAATACTTAAAAATTTCCGAGGCACCTTGAAGTCACTAAACAAATCCTCTCGAACAAACTCACTAATAATGCGATTTTCAACAATATAGTCATCAAGAAGCTTTTCAAATTGTTGAACATCAGCACCCGTGTCACTCACTAGAACAGGACCACCGTACCCATAGGCAGAGACCATGTGCTTGTTGTTGGCTTCTAGAGGATCAATGGGTTCGTCGCCGAAAACATCTATTAAATAAACCGCATATAAAATCTTCGGCTGAAAGTCTTCAAAGTACACCAAAGCGCAAGGTTTTTGCTTGTCGATTCTCATCAACCTCATGTATTGAGGATGATCATGAGGGCGTCTGCTTGTGCCTGATCTCCATATAGATAGATACTCATGAAAATCTAAGTCATTATCCAAATCAAAAAATTTTATATATCCAGTCATTTTTTTATTCAGCATACAAAATATTTAGCAGATAATCACACATTTCAGCTAGAGCTTCGTCACTGGCATCTTGGTGCAGAGGAAGATTTAATATTTTCTTAGCGGTTTCATTGATCTCAAAGGCTTTATTATCTGCTATTTCGTTTATCATTGTATGATAAAGACTTACGACACCAAACCCCTGAGCATTCATCAGATGATAGATTTCATCCCGGTTCTTGCTATTGATAAGAATTGGAAAGGTCTGGGGTACAGCTCCGTCATCAAGTGATTTTCTGATAATTGAGAGAACATCATCATGGCCTGACAATTTAGAAATCAGGAAATTAAAATTTCGTATTCTAATAGATGAAATTTTGCTTATATCGTGATCAAGGCATAACTTAGAAACATTATTTGAGTCAGACTTCACATTAGAATGAGTCAGTGAAAGTGCACCGCCAGTTTCAATCGGAAACATTTTATGCAACGAATATATGCTAGCATCACATAGCCGCCCTGTAGTTCCACTGTTTAGGTCTGTAAACAAAGAGTGCGCTTGATCTTCAAGGACCTTAATATTGTGATCTCTTGCCAATTTAATAATTTTTTTATAACTTGGGTCGACGTACCCAAAGTAATGAATAATAACTACTAATTTCACCCCCCCGAGTCTAATCAAGTTCTCTACGGATAAAACATCAATCTCAATATTTTTATCGAGCTCATAAAATTTATAGTTCACTCCGGAACTGACGACGGGATCAAAAACACCAGATCCCTCTCTCGTGGAGTAGCCTATATAATTTGGAATAACAATGTGATCAGCGCCACTCAAATTCAACGATAAAAGATATGCCTCAAATGCATCTCTTGCCCTAGGATAGTCAAACCAACTCCTATTATAGGTGTTAGTATCGGTGGACTGTTTACTGACTTTCATATATCCCCCACAAGATCATTCAAAAACACCATATCCAGTTTTTTCTGCAAAATTTCTTTTTTTACAGACATATTTAATGTTTTAGCAAATTCATTTATCTTGTAGTTATCGGGAGCGTCAATTAATTTTTCGCCGATAAGCAGAAACTCTCTTCTATTATCAAACTTTTTTAGCAACGCAATCGCAGCTGGATCTTTAAAGACACTACCACTTGAGAATCTGTAGTATTTCTCACCTAACAGCCCAATTGAATATGTACCAGCATTCGTCGTTAACGACAACTGCGAAAACCCATACTCTCTGTAACATATATTGCTTTGTGGCAGTCCAGACAAGTACCCACATCCTTCTTCATGGTCTGCAGGCTCAACTAGCGTCCACAGCTTTTCTGCATTCTTATTAAACCCAAGACCAATATACCAATTTATGGCTGGCGTATTGTTTTCAAAAACATCAAGAACAACAGAATCAAATGAAAAGCTTTCATTCTCTAGAGAAAATTTAATCAATCTTGGGCCAAGCTTTTGCCTGCGGAATGACTTTTCAGTGCATATATAATTTAAGTAAAATATTTTATTTTTTAGATCTCGTTTAAACTGAGCTACGGCACAAATATCGTCATTTAATTCAGCAATAAAAGTCGACGCATCATTGACCTCATCACTTATTAGCAACTGATCTTCTAAATATTTAACTATCCCATTGCAACCGTATATCATTTTTTGTACGTGATAATCTGAAAACGACTCTTTTATTAAGTCTGCTATAGCCTTTGCATCAGATACATTGGCTCTTCTAAAAAGCATTAATTTTCCCTCTTCGAAATTCTTTCTTCATCTAAGTTGAGCATTGTTTGAGAGGGGTCTACTACTACACCGTCACTTCCGAACACCTTAGAAATAGTTTTTAGAATTATTTTTAAATCCAGGCCTAGTGATCGATTTTTTACATACCAAACATCGTGGGCTAATCGAGCATCCCATCTCGACTCATTTCTTCCATTTATCTGCGCCCAGCCAGTAATCCCAGGTCTTACCGTAAAGCGAGATCTCTCGGTTTCAGTGTAATAAGGCAAGTATCTTGTCAGAAGTGGCCTAGGTCCAACAAGACTCATATCGCCCTTGAGCACATTCCATAGCTCTGGTAGTTCATCCAGGCTGCTTGAGCGCAAAAAGCTACCGAACGGCGTCATACGTTCAGAATCCGGCAACGGGTTGCCATTGGTATCTACGGCATCTCGCATGGTACGGAACTTGACCATCTCAAAGGGCTTGGCGTGCAGGCCGGGTCGCACCTGACGGAACAGTACTGGCGAACCAAGCTTCCGGCTGATCTGCCATGCGACTATGGCTATGATTGGAGAAAGCAGCAATAAGCCGCAGGTAGAGGCGACGATGTCGAAAAGGCGTTTTAACATCAGGTATCCTTTCTATTTGCCAGTCTTTTAAAGATCTCCCCGAAACGTCTAGAACCCACGCGCAGAGAGAGTTTTTCCTGGTAGAAGCGGCGGCCATTTTCCGCCATAACACGATTATCGCTTGGGCGTGCCTGCATCAGTAACTGAGCCGCATCTGCAATTGCCTGTGGACTTTCCGATTCGGCAATATAACCGCAGCTACTGTCCCGTACCAAATCTGCCGCATCACCATCCACAGCCATAAGGATCGGCTTGCCGACCGCCATATAGGCTTGAGTCTTGGATGGGATAGTGATGGTGAATAGCTGGTCTTTTTTGAGATGTACCAGCAAGGCGTCTGCGGCGTGCAGATAGGTACCTACTTCCTCCATGCGCACTCGTGGTAGGAAAATCACGTTGCGCAAAGATTTGTTTGCTGCGAGTTGCTGCAGGTGTCCAAGTTCCAATCCACCACCGAGAAAAACAAAAACCAACTCTGGTGCTTTACTCTGCAACAATTCGGCAGCGCCCAAAACCGCTTGAAGCGCTTGAGCCTTGCCCATATTGCCAGCGAACAGGATGCTGAATTTTTCGCTACCAGGAAATGCCGTGTGAACTGATCCCTGTGGAGCCGCCAATGAGTCTTCCGCGCACCAGTTATAGATCAGCTCAATCTTGTCAGCGGGAACCCCTCGTTCAATCAGCAGTCTCTTGAAGCCAGGGGACAGTACTACTAGCTGGTCAACATGTCGATAAACCCAGTCACAAACCGAGGACACAATCTTAAGTGCCTTTTCATGGGAAAACATACCGGTCGCGCGCAAGGTGTCTGGCCACATATCCTGGATATCATATACCACAGGCACTCGGCGAAAAAATCGGATTAGCACAGCTGTAATACCCACCGTAAGAGGCGGATGGTAAGCATATATTACATCCGGGCGTTTAGCGCCGAACAATCCATAGCACAACGAGGCGGCGGCAAAGCTAACGTAATTTAGTACACGTCCGATGGCTCCTTGGTCATGACTCGGATAAAGCGGGACCCGCGTAACTTGAACACCGTCGATAAGCTCGCGCTGTAAGAACTTAAGCTTGTAGCCCGAATAAACCTTGCCGCCCGGATAATTGGGAAAGCCGGTGACTACCTCGACTTCGAAGCCCTGTTTCACCAGCTCGCGGGCAAAGTCCAGGCCCTTGAAGGTCGGCTCAGGTTCGAACCATTGAGTCAACAAGAGAACGCGGGTAGCCATGTGACTCAGTACCTCTTCCAAACAGTACGCATCACGTAATCGCGATAGCTATGTACAATCCGTACAATTTTATCGGACACATTGGGCATACTATAGTCATCAACCAGGCACAAGCTGCGCTCATCGCCTCGGGCTTGGCTTTCCAAAATATGCAATGCCTGCAGTACACGCTCGACTTCTAGACCGACCATCATTACGGCGGCCTCTTCCATGCCTTCCGGCCGCTCGTGAGCTTCGCGCAAATTCAGCGCGGGAAAGTTAAGGATTGAGGACTCCTCATTGATAGTTCCGCTGTCAGACAAGACCGCCTTGGCAGTAAGCTGTAACTTGTTGTAATCCTTGAAACCCAGAGGTTTGAGCAGCCGCACATTGGTGTGAAACTGTACACCCATCGCATCCACACGTTTCTGGGTACGCGGATGGGTGGAGACAATTACTGGATATCCGTAATCCTCTGCAACGGTATTCAACACTTCCACCAATTTGAGAAAGTTTTTATCGGAGTCGATATTCTCCTCACGATGCGCGCTGACTACAAAGAACTTTCCATACTCCAAGCCAAGACGATCAAGCACATCGGAAGCCTCAATACCCTCACGGTAGTAGTTGAGCACTTCGAACATAGGACTGCCGGTCTTAATCACCATGTCCGGTGATATCCCTTCGCGCAGTAGATAGTCGCGGGCGATGCTGCTGTAAGTCAGGTTGATATCCGCAGTATGGTCCACTATACGGCGATTGATCTCTTCCGGTACGCGCATGTCGAAGCAGCGGTTACCAGCCTCCATGTGGAAGGTCGGAATCTTTCTGCGTTTAGCCGGGATAACCGCCATGCAGCTGTTCGTATCACCCAGTACCAGCAGTGCTTCCGGCTGCACATCGGCTAGTAAACGATCAACAGCGATAATCACGTTACCAATAGTTTCAGCACCACTCACGCCTGCGGCGTTAAGGAAGTAATCCGGTTTACGGATGCCCAAATCCTCAAAAAAAATTTCGTTCAGTTCATAATCATAGTTCTGGCCAGTATGTACCAGCACATGATCACAGTGCTCATCCAGCTTGATAATGACCCGTGAAAGACGAATAATTTCTGGGCGTGTACCCACTACGGTGACGACTTTTAATTTTTTCATTTCAAATCCTTATTCGCCAACTCAGGCTTCAGTGCCGAGTGGCAGGGCATACGTATCCGGCCGTTCACGGTCGAAAATCTCGTTAGCCCAGAGCATCACGATCATTTCCTCGTCGCCGACATTGGTGATGTCGTGGGTCCAGCCAGGAACCGTTTCTACAACTTCCGGTCGCTCGCCATCGGTGAACAACTCATAGAACTCACTGGAGACGATATGACGGAAGCGAAAGCAAGCTTTACCCTTTATGACCAAAAACTTCTCGGTCTTTGAGTGGTGGTAATGCCCCCCCCGTGTTACACCGGGATATGCGGTAAAGAAGGAAAACTGCCCTGAGTCCTTGGTCTTGAGCATTTCCACGAATACGCCACGTGGATCGCCGTATTTCGGAACTTCGTAGGTAAAACGCTCGGGCGGCAGATAGCTCAGGTAGGTTGAGTACAGTGCCCTTACCAACCCTGTGCCCACCGGCTCGGTAGTCAGAGTCTTTCGGCTCTCGCGAAAGCGTTCCATCTGCTCGGCCAACTCTCCAACGGTGATGCTATATTGCGGCTCAACGCTGACAAAAGGCTCACCAACAAGCTTGCCATCCAGCACAGCGACAAAGGATTCGATCACATCATCGATATAAACGAGGTTGATGAGTGCCTGCGAATCATTAATCTGGATCGGCAGGTTGCGTGCGATATTGTGGCAGAAGGTCGCCACCGCTGAATTGTAGTTGGGGCGAGCCCACTTCCCAAACACATTGGGCAAGCGAAACAGATGCACCAGCGAGCCGTGACTGGCGCCCAGATCGAGCAGAGCCTGTTCGGCACCACGCTTACTGACACCGTATGGGTTATCCAACTGCGCCTGGCTGGACGAGGTGAAGAGCAGGGGAATCTGGCGACCGCTACCAACAATTGCCTCGCACAGCGCACACGTTAGATCGGTGTTTCCGCTCTGAAACTCCTGCGGATTCTGCGGGCGATTGACGCCGGCCAAGTGAAATATGAAGTCCACTTGTGCAACCAATGCGGGCAGATTGTCCATAGAGTCGGCGCGGGTGAAACGCAGAACTTCGAGATCGCTACGCTCGCTCAGATGGGCAACCAGGTTTTTACCGACAAACCCGTTGGCGCCGGTGATCAGTACCTTCATTCCTTACTCCTCGGCAATAACGTGCTCGCCACGCTGGATGGCAAGCATGAAATCCAGCTTGAGCAGCAGGCGCTGCATGCCTTCGACATCCAAACGCTCGGTGTTATGCGAGTTATAGTCTTCACTGCGAGAAATCCTCTCTTCGCCCTGCTCCACGAATTTAGCGTAGTTGAGGTCGCGCAGATCCGGCGGCACACGAAAGTACTCGCCCATGTCTTCAGCGCAGGCCATTTCTTCACGACTTAGCAGTGCTTCGTAGAGCTTTTCGCCATGGCGTGTACCGATAACTTGAATCGGATGCTCTGGTTTTCCGATCAGCTTTGTCAGTGCTTTGGCCAGCGTCTCGACGGTGGCTGCAGGGGCCTTCTGCACAAAAATATCGCCGTTTTGACCATGTTTGAATGCATACAGTACCAAATCCACGGCATCAGCCAGCGTCATCATGAAACGGGTCATATGTGGGTCGGTTAGCGTCAGCGGGTTACCAGCGTTGATCTGTTCAATGAACAGAGGTATCACCGAACCACGCGAAGCCATCACGTTGCCGTAGCGCGTACCGCAAATTACCGTCTTACTGTCGTCAACGTTACGGGACTTGGCCACCATGACCTTTTCCATCATTGCCTTGGAAATCCCCATAGCGTTGATCGGGTACACAGCTTTGTCGGTACTTAGACAAACCACTCGCTTGATCTGATTCTGGATCGCCGCCTCCAGAACATTCTCAGTGCCAAGTACATTGGTCTTGACAGCCTCCATCGGGTGAAACTCGCAAGACGGTACCTGCTTCAGCGCTGCAGCATGGAAAATGAAGTCTACGCCACGAGTAGCATTTAATACGCTCTGATAATCCCGCACATCGCCGATGTAAAACTTTAGCTTAGTACTGGCATAGCGCTTACGCATGTCGTCCTGTTTCTTCTCGTCGCGGCTAAAAATGCGAATTTCAGTAATGTCAGTATCTAGAAATCGCTTGAGCACAGCGTTGCCAAAAGATCCTGTCCCCCCCGTTATTAGTAGAGTTTTTTTATCGAACACAGCCAACCCTCGTTATCAGATAATATTTAAAATAGCTAAAGACCAAAAATACCGGGTTTTTATTTTATCAAAAAAACTGCGGTTACTATTGGTCAAATTATTACTATGAATACGTCTTAAAGTGACCGTATCATTCAAATGAACGACTGAGCAACGTCTATTTGCAACAAAAGCAATCCATATATCATGGCTAATCACCCTTGAGTAAAAAGGAATTAAATACGGCTTTATTTTCTTCGACAAAAGCATAGCGCATCCAAAGTAAGGCACACTACGCCCAACAAAAATATCAAATATATTTCTAAACGAAGAGGCGTTCCTTGTTTGGTCAAAGCCACAGAAAAAACTGCAAGAGTTAACATCACCTACAAATGACTCCATAGCCCCCACAACCAATAAACTATTCGATGCGTCCATAGCAGATATCATCTTTTCGACCCTACCAGCCGGCCAGATATCGTCCTGATCGCTTAGAAAAATGTAATCACCTTTTGCGTTGCCAATCAAATTTTCAAAGTTATGTATATACCCGAGATTAGAGGTATTCCTAATAACTTTAACCCTGGAGTCATTAATATCTTCAACAATACGAATTGTTTCATCGATAGAACCATCATCACCGAGCAAAACTTCAGAATCTTGCGGGATCTGCATGAGAATTGAATAAAGCTGCTCCCTTATAAAATCAGCACCATTATAAGTAGCCATGCAAACGCTAACCGAAACCATATCTATTCCTAGTATAGTATTCAAAAAAACTTAATAATATTATAATCGCTAAAGGTACTTAACAAGATACCCACGAAAAACCTTCATTACTTTAATTTCTGCCCTCCAATCACATCGAGTTCATCTCGAGGGGAAAGCTCTGTAATGATTAACATTATAGCTATAAAATGCATGAACACAAACACAGGAGCCAACAACAACGGATTCCCTGCACCTGGAATCAGGAAAGCCATTAAACCTAGAACCCAAGCACCCGTGACTCGTCTACCATCAAAAAAGAAAAATTTGAAACCAAAGAAAAGCACTGAAACATAAGAAAAGAACAAAGGAATACTTAGAACACCAAGCTTGTTAACTAAATTTATGTACGTCAACTCAAACCCGTATCCTGTACCATCGCGCTGATAGCCTGATATCAAAGAACTTCCTAAGCCCGCTCCACTAAAGCTCCACTCAGACACCAAATAATCAAACTGCTCACTTCTGACAGAATTACTACCTTCACCTGATGAAAAACTAAAAAAGATAATATTATAAAAATCCGTAAATAACAACAACAAGGCGCCTGTTAGCAAAACTACAAAAGTCATAACGAACAAATTCTTCCCTATCACTAGAGAGCGCAGCACCGAAGAATAGCCTTCTATAAAAACAAGGATAAACATAAGTACAAAAACAAGAATAAAGCCTTTAGACATGGCAGGAACGACTAAGGTAAAACCAAAAATCAAAAGCCAAAAGCCAGCTTTCAAATCACTTTTAAAACCGAAGTCACATTTCCTCTGCAAAAATAACTGCACTAAACAAACAAACAGAAAAGGGACCACATAAAGAAAAGTAGCTGAATACAATGTTCGGAAACCGGCAAGTCCAACCTGATTAAGTTCCCCCCCTCCACCTACAGAGGCAAACGAGTCGTAAACTGAATAGAACCCAAAAATACAGCTACATATCGCCGAGTAAAACAAAGCTTTTTTAGAAACATCGAGATCCACAGAAAAATAGAAAATATAGAATAGAACATACAAAGAAAGCCCAGCAAAGTTAGAAAAAACATAACTGACATCAACGCCATTCAATAGTCCGACAAGAACGCCATAACACCAGGATAAAAAAACAAAAAGAGGCAGTATAAAAACAAAGAACTGTACGGAGTTTAATTTCCGCGCGCCAACCACAGAGGAGAAAAAACCCATCCGCAGTACACCAACAACAACGAAAAGTGCAACTGCCAAGTAAGAAATTCGCCCATCAATTATCGAAAGGACAAAAATCAAAAACACACTCAGAAAAATCATTCCTTATGCCCTCTCAAAAACTTAACCATAAGGAAAAAATAACAAACAATCCCATAGAAAAATCCAAAACCGAAAACGACCCATATCAAGTGACTAAAATCATCAGAAAACAACCTAACTCTGACAAAGATGAAACCAGCCATACACAAACCATAAAAAATCAGGGAAGTCATGTAGACCCTTGCCAAACCAAGGTATACGAATAAAAAATTTAACGAGGCGTGAAAATACAGGACAAAATAAAAGAGCGCGAAACCGATAACAAAATCAGAATACAGCAAGTATTTATCACCCAAAAAGACAGTCAAAAATAGCTTAGGGATAACAACACCAGAGAATAACAAATAGGACAGTAATAAACCCGCCAGAAAAACCCCTGCCGAAATATTGAGGAACGTTAATACTCCGATTTTACCTGAAGCACAGAACTTAGGGAAAAAATAATTATTAAACGCCCCATACAACAACCCGCCCCCCAAAACCAAAGTTAACATACTTGAATAAAAAGCTGCGAATGAAGGATCCGCACTTGAAACAAAATATCTAGGGATATTTACTATGACACTTGAAAAGAAAGCAGCTGCCCCTAAAAAAAATCCTTCAAATGAAGACTCACCACCATCAAAGGCAACAGAAATAAATTTAAACGCCAGGAGGGAGAACACAACCCCGGCCACTAAAAGTACAGTGTTCAGACCTGCCCCAACGTAAAGCAAAAGCATGACAATTGAAGAAAACAGAATAAATCTCAATAACGTCGATACAAAAACCTTACGATAACTTCCCTTCCTAATTCCATCACAAATAAATGGTTCGTATAAAAACTCAGCGCACCTGTAAAGAAAAAACCAAAAAACTATTTGTGAGGAAAAAAATAACGCCCCAAAAAACCCAAAAAGCAAAAAAGGTATTATAAGTAAAAATCGTGTGCGTAATGAATCCCTAAGGCTTAATCGACCGCTAAGAATAGAAACATTATGCTGCATGGAAAAAAAAAGCTGCACGGGTGCACAAATAGAAAACGATGCACCTAACAATGCTGCTTCATCGAAACTTCCAAGGTGAGAGCACGCTACTACCAAAAACACAGAAGGAGCACTGAAAAAAACATTAGCAAAAAAAGCAAAAATAAAATTAATCATCTTCAACAGCCGTACTAAAATCTGAAGCAAGAAGATCCTTCTCACTTATATGCTTTATCAAATCCGGCCATCTGATATCCAAATAAGGGTCATCCCATAAAATTGATCTCTCAGAGGGTTTAGAGTAAACACTCGTCGCCTTATATAAAAACTCTACTCCATCCTCTAGAGACAGAAACCCGTGAGCAAATCCCTCCGGAATCCAAAGCATTTTCTTATTTTTATCACTTAACTCTACACCGACCCATTTACCGAAAGTCGAAGAGCCCTTTCTAATATCTACAGCCACATCAAAAACAGCGCCTCTCACAACTCTTACCAACTTCCCTTGCGCAAAAGGAGGTCGCTGATAATGGAGACCCCGTAGCACTCCTTTTTTTGAATAAGAGTGATTATCTTGAATAAATGGCCGCGGAATGGGCAAGCCTAATTCTCTGAGCTCAGCATGGAAATGTTGCTCATTAAAACTTTCCATAAACCAACCGCGCTCGTCTTCAAATACTTGTGGTTCTATAACAATCACATCTGGAATGGCTGTTTTAATTAGCTTCATTATTTGGCGTTCTTCAAAAAGTCAAGCGGGAATTAGCCACAGCCTGTCATCTTAAACGATCGGCTTGCATTTTAATTTTCTCAATACCTAGCCGATAACTCCGGCATTGCCGGTAACTAGAATCTTCACGCGTTAACTGATCTTTTGAATTTTCATATCAGCCTTAAAGACTGGGAAACCGTGAGTGGAAATAAGAACACGCTACCGCCCCAGGATTTACCGTTGGTTTCCTGAGAACGCAGTGTTCACTATCACATCTGACCAAGGTCATTGGGACCTGGGTGATTTACTCGTTACTACAGATGCTTTCCATCGGCACGCTAATTTGCTGCTGACGATTGAGGAGGCTGATCAGCAGAATGCCCCTCTCATCTCCATCCATCGACATAAAAATTGCATCGAGTTCAGCGAACCCACCTTCTGTAATTCGCACACTATCGCCTGGCTTCAGCTCCGATTTTACGTCTATTTCCGCTCGTGCCTGAAGCTGTTTGACGAGGCTGTCACTCACTGCCACCGGCACCCCACCAAAGCTAACCACACGACTGACGCCCCGCGTGGAACGAAGGGGTCCCCAGTTTGAGTCTGCGGGTAGATTAATAAACAAGTAACCCGGAAATAATGATTCCACCGTCCACTGACGCTGCCCACGAATCAGTCTCTGATACCGGCATTTTGGGCGAGAAATCTCATAGCCCTGACGCGCCAGATTGTCCTCAGCACGCTCATCCTGCCGTGGTTTGCACTGCACGAGGTACCAGCTTTTCTGCTGAGCGCAAATTAAAGAGCCTTCGGCGGTATAAATGGTCATCTCCAGTCCATCACTGACGTCGCATCCATTGCATGGAGCATCGACTGCCGAGGCTCACACAGCAATCCCTGCTGCTCGGCTCCAGCCTGGACTGCCTATGCAGCGCAGGCTGGCTTGGCACTTTAATTACCCGCTATGACGACAGTTAACTCGTGACGTTTAAGCAGGGACTTCCGAAGCAAGACCGCCTGAAGCGCTTTTTTGGCCTGCGCATCACCGTGTACCAGCCTCACCTCTGACGGCCAATCTCCTATGTCGGTTACAAATTCTACCAAACCTTTCTGATCCGCATGCGCGGAGTAGCCGTTAATCGTGCTCACACCCGCAACGATGGGATAGCGCTCACGATCCAGCTCGACATAACCACCCTTCTGTCCATGCTGCTGAATAGCCGCGCCCGGCGTGCCTTTGGCTTGATAGCCCACAAAAAGCACATTATGCCTGCTGTCGCCGAGCATGGCTTTTAGGTAGTTGAAGATTCGACCACTGGCGCACATGCCACTCCCGGCAATGACTATTGCCGGACGCCCGGTACTGGCCAGGTAATTGACCGTTTGCATGTGCTTTGCATGGGTGTCGATGGTAATCAGTTGATCGAATTGCAGCGGCTTGCGCCCGTTGTCCAGTCGCTGTTTAGCTTCGGCATCCCAAAAGTCATCAAGTTCCTGATAGACCTTGGTAAAACGGCTGGCCAAGGGTGAGTCCAGGATGATCGGTAGCTGAGGCCAATTGATGGGTAACGAACCGTCTTGATCTTGCACCGTCCCCTCATTGACGGTGTTTGGGTTCAGCAGCGCTTTGCGATGGAGAATATCTTCGATTTCGTAGAGTAATTCCTGGGTGCGCCCGATGCTGAACGCAGGGATCAGTACCGTGCCATGATCAGCCAAGGCCTTATCAATAACCTCTTCCAGTCGCGACTGACGTGTAGCACGGTCTTCGTGCAGGCGATCACCATAGGTGCTTTCCAGGACCAAAATGTCTGCCCGCTCAGGAGGCTTTGGACGAGGTAACAGGGGCGTGTGCGAGGCGCCCAGATCGCCCGAGAAGACGATGCGCTTGTTGCGGTTCTCGAGGGGGTAATCGATATCGCATTCGACATAAGCCGAACCAAGAATATGCCCGGCACGCTGCAGGCGAATTCGGCAAGAAAGCTCAGGGGTTTTTACCAGGCTAAACCAGGTATCGAAGGGCAACGCGATGACCCGCGACTCGATCAGCTTGAGATAGCGTTCGACGTGCTGTTCGTCACGCCCGTATTCGAGTTTGTAGGCGTCTTCCAGCACCAGCGGCAACAATTTAGCCGACGGCTCGCTGCAGAGTATCGGACCTTTAAAGCCGGCGGCCAAGAGATTAGGGATACGCCCGACGTGGTCGGCGTGCACATGCGTAACGATCAGCGCCTTGATGGTTTCGATGGAAAAGTCGATAGCCGATGGATCCGCCCCGACGCTACCCTGCTTGCTGGTTTCCATTCCCTGAAATAAGCCGCAGTCGATCAGCAGGCTGCTTGTTGCATCCATTTGCAGTTGATGGCACGAGCCAGTGACACCCTCAATGGCGCCATGATGGATGATTTCCGGGTAAAGCATGAGAGTCCCTCTCGGTCTTGCTACGTAAAAGACGATGTTCGCCCATAAAAAAAGCGGTCCAGCTTAGCTGGACCTTGGGCGTCGATCAGTCTTTAACGTTTACAAACCATTGCTGCCATGGCTGTCTACAGTTTGACGGATACTGGTGGAACAGAACTCGTACGCTGGGTACTGATGAACTGACGAATCAACGCGAGCATGATCCCTAGCATCACACCCAGCACAAGACCTAGTCCGATAATTAGGGCTTTTTTGGGTTTGATTGGACTGTCCGGCAACTCGATTGGACCATCCTCGCGGTAGACGGCAACACTCTCGGGGTTAACGTTAATGGATTGGAAATAGCTTTGCTGAACTTCCAGGGTGCGAAGCTTTGGAATAAATGGATCATCCGATACCCGCGTCTCAAGGTTTTTAATTTCTGCCTTGAGTGCCTTGGCTCCACGCATATAAGTCAACGGGCCGTCCATGCTTGCAGAGACCTTGGAGGACAAATTGCCAGAAATAATGGGCGGTTTTTCCAAGCCAATAGACTCAGCCACCAACAAGGCTTCGTGTAGTTGGGCAATCAGATCTTCTCGAGCGCCCTTACCGCTCTCACGTAGGGTGGCTATTTGCTGATTGAGGTTGCGTGCACGCACCTCGGCCTCACTCGTCACGTTGCCTATCATTTCCTGCAGGCCTGCTGCATTCGCGCGATCGACAAACAGCTTTAGCCAGTCGGCCGCTACCGTTGGATCTATGTTCTGGAACGAAATAGCGTAGCGGTCTGGCGAGTCCTTTGATGCCACTCCAACGGTCACTTGCTTGGAGAACTCAGCATATAGAACATCCTGGGAGCCTTGGCGCTGGGCTTCGGTAAGGGATGGCAGATAAATTTTAGTATAGAAATCCCTTCGAAGCGACTCTGCTTGTAAGTTCCGGAGAAATACGCCGTACACGTCTTTCACGGTAAAGGCAGTTAGTTGAGCTTCTTTCGTTCGCCCGTAGTTGAACTCAGCAATTTCGTTGATCGTTGGCGGTAACACGTAAGCTTTTGCTTCATACACCGGTTTGCTTATGAAGGCGTACGCCGCTGCAATCACCACACATATACTGGTCACTACAGTTATTAGCAGTTTTCGCTGCCAGATCGACTGAAACAATGCTAAAAGGTCGATTTCATCGGTTGAAGAATTTGCCTGTGTATCGGAAATACGGGTCACAACCTGGGCCTGCCTTCATAGAGAGACTGCGGGCTCGTTGAACAGACAGGTTGACTAGCGTGTGTTTTAACAATCTTGCCTGAGGAAGCATCCTTGATCACTCAAGCAGCGCGCAACTAGTTGTCTGACAATCGAGAACAGAAACGCATTTTGCCAGCATCACCTGTGATTACAAGACTTGATGTCAGGAAATAGCCTACGGTGAACGGTGATTTTTCCTATCGGCTTGGGCTTTCCTCAAGACGAGAACGCTTGTAACCATTCATGAAATGGCGAACCAAGGCGATTATGACACCTACCCCGACGCCTAAAATCAGGGAAAAAATGAGCATCAACGCCTTTTGGGGACTGATTGGTTTGTCGGGCTGCTCAATGGAGCCATCCAGGCGGTACACAGAGACGGTGTCCGGGCTGACACTCAAGTCACGGTAAAAACTCTGCTTTATCTGTAAAGCACGAAGCTTTTCTATGAACGGGTCATTGGATTTACGCGTTTCAAGGTTTTTGATTTCTGCTCTCAAGGCCTTGGCCCCACGCATGTAGGTCAATTCACCGTCCATACTGGCGGATACCTCAGCCGAGACATTGCCAGAAATGATCGGGGGATTTTCCAAATCAATCGCTTCCGCAATCTGTAAGGCTTCGCGTAGCTGCACAATAGAATCCTCCTGAATTTTTTTGCTGCTTGCCTGCAACGTGTTGATTTGCTGCCCAAGATTTCGTGCCCGCACCTCAGCCTCGCGGGTGACATTTCGGATCATTTCTTTCTCAGCCAAATCGCCTGCTTTTGTTGCATAGACCTTGACCCATTCGGTTGCCAAGGCGGGATCACTGTTTAGAGCAGACACTGAGTAACGATCTGGCGAATCCTTGGGTGGCGCCACAATCGTCAGCTCCTTTAAAAATTTGGCGTACAGCGAATCTCTAGAGCCGTGGCGTTTCGACTCGTCAAGCGACGGAAGGTAAACCTCTTCGAAAAACTTCCGGCGCAATGACTCCGATTGCAGGTTACGGAGGAAGACGTCGTAGACATCCTTGACGACGAAGGGGCTGAGTTCAGCTTCCTTGGTGCGTCCGTAGTTGAAGTCAGCAATACCATTGGATGTGGGTGGCTGCAGGTAAACCTTGGCTTCATAGACAGGTTTACTGAAAAAGGCGTAGGCGCCACCAGCAAGCGCCGCTATCAGGGCAATGCCCATTATTAATATTTTTTGAGTCCATAAGGCCCGAATGAGTTCGAGCAGGTCAATTTCATCAACATTCTGCTGAGGCATCAAGGAACTCGACATAGGAAAGTGAACCCTTTTTCTTAGAGTATTACTCGGCAATCAGGATATTTCCCGAGACAAGGCCAAGCCAGCTTACTGGACTTTAGAAGGTATTTTTGATTTCGGAGGGCTGAGAGGGTTCTACGCGACGCGACTTTTAAACGTTCATTGAAATGCAACTTATCTCCATCAATGTTGACGGAGTTTCAGAGCCTCGCACCGCCGATCTACCCGAGATATCAGGCGCTTCAAGCCTAGCGATTTCTTTTGCTTTTTTTACCCACTGCCCATATCCAGCCAAGCAGCGGCCCCATCACCATACCAATCAGCAAGGCAACAATCACAGGGATAGCTACCGACAGCTCTGGCGCTGACCAGCCGAGAAAGACCAGGGATACAGACTGTTGGTTTTCCAACACGAACACTACCGTCGCCAAAACGATCAGCAGGATGAATACGACCACGATTACGCGCTTAAAGTTCCGCATCTGCCGCTCCTTTTGTTGGGGGCGTTAGAGGCCCTCTTCTTCGTCTTCGTTGACCCGATCACGCAACTCTTTACCCGGCTTGAAGTGAGGGACGAATTTGCCGTCCAGACTCACGGATTGACCGGTTTTCGGGTTGCGCCCTACACGCGGTGAGCGGTAGTGCAAAGAAAAGCTGCCAAAGCCCCGAATTTCGATGCGATCACCGGTGGCGAGGCATTGAGACATTTGCTCAAGCATGGTCTTGATAGCCAGCTCGACATCCTTGGATGAGAGCAGCCCTTGATGGGTAACAATTCGATCGATCAACTCCGACTTCGTCATATTTTTCCCTTCTTTTTCAAGCAGCTAGATAAGCGCTCCGAAGGTTTTAGCATGACTGGAAGGATTTGAACAGTCCGAGTATTGACTTATGTGAAGGATGATTGGCGGACCGTGAAGTTCCCTTCATTTATGACATTTTCTGGTGCATATCCAGGATTCAAACGATCAATTACAGACCACGAGCATGCGCCGGGTGAAATAGCCGGCCGGGTTCCACCCGAATGGATAGTCGTCCGGATCTTCTTTGACGTCGCTGGACTTGCCGAGGACTTTGAAGCCACCGGGTTTGCATTCACGGGTAGCGCGGGCATAGCACCTGTCCCAACTTGAGGTCATCCCGGAGCATTCGATCATCAATCCGCTTTGGCCATGTATGACTTTGGTTTTATGCGAGGTGGCACAGCCTGTGAGGGCCAGCATGGCGAGAACAATGATGATGCGATGCATGTGTTTCCTTATGCGGGGCGCGTGCCCTGCGACAACCTGTAGACGCTTCAGTCTAGCCGCGGCGTGAAGGGCTTGTATTGTTGAAAAGACAGGAGGGGGGGGATGTGCTGATTGTATGCATCAATATCGGTCGAAATTGACCCAGCCTGCGGTTTTTAATTTGACGCGAAAGTCACGGTGCGTTTCACGGCGAAAACCACCTATGGCAGGAGGTTGATCGGGATCGAGGGGCAGCAGGTGAACAGCGCTGAATGGTCTTCGCAGCGGGACGCGTAGTTACAAGTCAGCTCAGCGGCTGGGATCGCGTGATGTTAAAGCCATATTGCGTCCCACAGCGGGTAGTCGCCTATTCGCTTGACCAGCCCGGCTCGCAGGGGGTTTGCGACGATGTAGCGGGCGAGTTTTTTCAGGTCGTATTCGGTACGGAGGGTTGTGTCGTGGTATCCGCGTTGCCATACACGGTTTTGGCTTTGGATGGCTTTGTTGATTGCGATGGCGCTTCGGGCTTTGACTTGCTGCATGACGCTGGAAAGGGATTTCTGCTTTAACTCGATGAGCCAATGCAGGTGATCGGGCATCACTACCCAGGCTAATGACTGAACCAGGCTCTGCTCTTCGGCTCGTTTTAGCTCGGAGACGACCAAGCGTCCCAGGCGCCAGTCGTTAAAGAGGGGGGTGGCGATTTTGGGTGACGGTGGTTAACAGGTAGATTTGGCTGATTTTAGAGAATCGGCCATGGCGTAGGCTGCGGCTGTGCGCGTGTTTGGGCATTCCATTGCCCCTCCCATTGGGTAATCAGGTGTATGTCCCAGATTAGCCAAGCGTTGGGTGGACTGCAGGTAGTTATGTTTGGAGAGATGTGTCAGGGGGATCGTGATGGGCTTCTCGCAAGCACAAAAAAGGGCGACCGAAGTCGCCCTTTTTCTATGGTCAATCAGAACTTAGTTCTGTTTTTCCATTTGTGCGCGAAGCAGGTCACCGATGGTGGTAGGACCTGTGCTTTCCGCAGTTTCTGGCTTGGCGCGCAGGCTTTGGATAGCTTCTTTCTCGTCTTCAACGTCTTTCGACTTGATGGACAATTGGATTACGCGGCTCTTGCGATCAACGCTGATGATCTTGGCTTCAACTTCTTCGCCTTCTTTCAGAACGTTACGCGCGTCTTCAACGCGGTCACGGCTGATTTCGGAGGCTTTCAGAGTAGCTTCGATGTCGTCGCCCAGAGTGATGATGGCGCCTTTGGCGTCAACTTCTTTAACGATACCGCGAACGATAGCGCCTTTGTCGTTGACCATCACGTACTCGGAGAACGGATCGCTTTCCAGCTGTTTGATGCCCAGGGAGATGCGTTCACGCTCTGGATCAACAGACAGGATCACGGTGTCGAGCTCATCGCCCTTCTTGAAGCGACGTACGGCTTCTTCGCCCACTTCGTTCCAGGAGATGTCGGACAGGTGAACCAGGCCGTCGATGCCGCCGTCCAGACCAATGAAGATACCGAAATCGGTGATCGACTTGATGGTGCCGGAGATTTTATCGCCCTTGTTGAACTGGCCAGAGAAATCTTCCCATGGGTTAGATTTGCACTGTTTGATGCCGAGGGAGATACGACGACGCTCTTCGTCGATGTCCAGAACCATAACTTCCACTTCGTCGCCAACTTGTACGACTTTCGAAGGGTGGATGTTTTTGTTGGTCCAGTCCATTTCGGAAACGTGTACCAGGCCTTCAACGCCTTCTTCCAGCTCAGCGAAGCAGCCGTAGTCGGTCAGGTTGGTAACACGTGCTGTTACGCGAGTGCCTTCTGGGTAGCGAGCTTTGATAGCGACCCATGGATCTTCGCCCAACTGCTTCAGACCCAAGGAAACACGATTGCGTTCGCGATCGTACTTCAGGACTTTTACATCGATCTCATCGCCAACGTTGACGATTTCCGATGGATGCTTGATACGCTTCCAAGCCATGTCGGTAATGTGCAGCAGGCCATCGACGCCACCCAGATCGACGAATGCGCCGTAATCGGTGAGGTTTTTGACGATACCTTTGACTTGCTGACCTTCTTGCAAGGATTCCAGCAGAGCTTCGCGCTCAGCGCTGTTCTCGGCTTCAAGGACGCTACGGCGGGAAACGACAACGTTGTTGCGTTTCTGGTCGAGTTTGATGACCTTGAATTCGAGCTCTTTGCCTTCCAGGTGAGTCGTGTCACGCACTGGGCGGACATCAACCAGAGAACCAGGCAGGAACGCACGGATGCCGTTAACGTCGACAGTGAAGCCGCCTTTAACCTTACCGTTGATAACGCCCTTGACCACTTCTTCAGCTGCGAAAGCCGCTTCCAGAACAATCCAGCACTCGGCACGCTTGGCTTTTTCGCGGGACAGCTTGGTTTCGCCAAAGCCATCTTCGACCGCGTCCAGTGCAACGTGCACTTCGTCGCCGATCTTGATGGTCAGCTCGCCAGCGTCGTTGTGGAACTGTTCCAGCGGGATGAGGCCTTCAGATTTCAGACCGGCGTGAACCGTAACCCATCCAGCCTGGTAATCGATATCAACGATGATCGCGGTGATGATCGAACCGGCCTGAAGGTTGAGGGTCTTTAGGCTTTCTTCAAAAAGTTCTGCAAAGCTTTCGCTCATTTTAATTCCTGTTGATCAAGGGCGAAGAATACGCCCATCTGCCACGTTCCAGACAACGTGGGTTTCGTTCAAATAAAAGAAGGCCTGTGGGACTATGCCTGGTCTCCCACACGCTTCCTTGTCATCCGGCGAGATCGCGAAGTGCGATTTCACTCAAAATGCGTTCCAGCACCTGCTCGATGGATAATTCAGTGGAATCCAGCTGTATGGCGTCATGCGCCGGCTTGAGCGGGGCTACCGCTCGCTGGGTGTCACGCTCGTCGCGCACACATATCTCATCTAGCAGACTCGACAGACTAACATCATCGCCTTTGGCCTTCAACTGCAAGTAACGGCGACGTGCACGTTCCTCGGCGCTGGCGGTCAGGAAAATCTTCAGCGGCGCATCCGGGAATACTACGGTGCCCATGTCTCGGCCATCGGCCACCAACCCCGGCGGCTCCTGAAACGCGCGCTGGCGCTGGAGCAAGGCGTCGCGCACCGCTGGCAGTGAAGCCACTTGCGAGGCGCCATTGCCGATCTGTTCGTTGCGGATGGCGTGGGTGACATCTTCGCCTTCCAGAGTAATCCGCTGCCCGTGATCATCGGTGCCGACGTTGAACTGCACATCCAGATGAGCGGCCAGCAGCTTCAGGGCTTCTTCATTCGTCAGGTCGACGCCATGGTTGCGCGCAGAGAACGCCAGCAAACGATAGAGCGCTCCGGAATCGAGCAGGCACCAGCCCAGGTGCTTGGCCAACCGGCCAGCAACCGTGCCCTTGCCTGAACCGCTAGGCCCGTCGATGGTGATGACTGGCGCTCGAACCCTCATGACTGCGCCTCTTCTGCTACACGCATGCCGACTTGAGCGCAGAGCGCGAGGAAGTTGGGGAATGAGGTCGCGACGTTGGCGCAATCATGAATGCGGATCGGTGCCGATGCGCGCAGGGAGGCAACACTGAAAGCCATGGCAATCCGGTGGTCGCCGTGACCGTGGACTTCGCCGCCGCCGATCAGGCCGCCATCGATAATGATGCCGTCCGGGGTCGGCTCGACTTTGACGCCCAGCGCCAGCAAGCCGTCGGCCATGACCTGGATACGGTCGGATTCCTTGACCCGCAGCTCTTCGGCGCCGCGCAGGACAGTGCGCCCTTCTGCACAGGCTGCCGCCACGAACAGTACCGGAAATTCGTCGATTGCCAGCGGGACCAACTCTTCAGGGATTTCGATGCCCTTGAGTTTGGCGGCGCGTACACGCAGGTCCGCCACGGGTTCGCCGCCGACTTCGCGCTGATTTTCCAGGGTGATGTCGGCGCCCATCAGACGCAGAATATCGATGACGCCGGTACGCGTCGGGTTGATGCCGACGTGCTCAAGCAACAGGTCAGAGCCTTCAGCAATAGAAGCCGCGACCAGGAAGAAGGCTGCCGAGGAGATATCAGCAGGCACTTCAATGTGAGTCGCGGTGAGCTTGTGACCCGACTCTACGGAAGCGGTGCTGTTCTGAACGCTGACCGGGTAGCCAAAGCCGCGCAGCATGCGTTCGGTATGGTCACGCGTCGGTGCAGGTTCGGTGATGCTGGTCTTGCCATCGGCATACAGGCCAGCCAGCAGCAGGCAGGATTTCACCTGTGCGCTGGCCATTGGCAAAGTGTAGGTCAGGCCGGTCAGACGATGGCCGCCGCGAATGATCATCGGTGGACGACCTTCGGCGGCGGTCTCGATCACGGCGCCCATTTCACGCAATGGATTGGCGACGCGGTTCATCGGCCGCTTGGACAGCGAGGCATCGCCGGTCAAGGTGCTGTCGAAGCTCTGCGCGGCCAGCAAACCGGAAAGCAGGCGCATCGAAGTGCCGGAGTTGCCCAGATAGATAGGGCCCGGCGCGGCTTTCAAACCATGCAGGCCAACACCGTGGATGGTCACGCGGCCATTTTGCGGGCCTTCGATCACAACACCCATGTCACGGAACGCCTGCAAGGTTGCCAGCGCGTCTTCACCTTCGAGGAAGCCCTCGACTTCGGTCGTGCCTTCGGCCAGCGAGCCGAGCATGATCGAGCGGTGGGAAATCGATTTGTCGCCTGGAACGCGGATACGTCCGCAAACGCGTCCACCAGGATTAGCCAGGAAAATCAGGTCGTTGGTGTTCATAGCGTCCACATAAGCCCGGCGGGCAAGGATTTTACTGAAATGCTCGCGAGCAACACGGGCGCGAGTGAATACGCCCAGTAATTGAAGCCCATCCCCTGCATCGACCGCGTCGCGCAAGGCGTCGAGGTCTGTGCGAAATGTATCCAATGTGCGTAACACCGCCTCGCGATTAGCGAGAAAAATGTCGTGCCACATCACCGGGTCACTGCCCGCGATCCTTGTGAAATCGCGGAAACCGCCCGCTGCATATCTAAAGATGTCCAGATTCTCGTTGCGCTTGGCCAGTGAGTCCACCAGGGCAAACGCCAGCAGATGCGGCAAATGACTGGTCGCCGCCAACACTTCATCGTGGCGCTCGACCTGCATGTGCTCGACATCCGCGCCCAGCTCAGACCATAAACGGTCAATCAGGGCCAACGCTGCCGGATCGGTTTCGGCCAGCGGTGTCAAAATCACTTTATGCCGACGGAACAGCTGGGCGTTGGAGGCTTCCACCCCGCTCTGCTCGGACCCGGCAATTGGATGCCCCGGCACGAAACGCGCGGGCAAACCGCCAAACGCCAGACGCGCAGCGCGCACCACGTTGCCTTTGGCGCTGCCGACATCGGTCAGCACGGCATTGCCAAGATCAAGGGTCGCCAACAGCGTCAGTAACTTTTCCATCGCCAGAATAGGCACAGCGAGCTGGATAACGTCAGCACCGCGACAGGCGGCAGCGATATCTTCCTCGCACCGGTCGACCACGCCCTGCTCTACCGCCAACTGGCGCGAGCGCGGATTCAGATCGACACCCACTACTTCCCGGCACAGGCCACTTTCACGCAGGCCTTTGGCGAACGAACCACCGATCAAACCGAGGCCGATCACCACCAGGCGCCCGATCATAGGTTGAGTTGATTGCACGGGCATGACATCAACCACGTGCCAGAACCTTGGCCAAAGCCTCAAGGAAGCGCGCGTTTTCGCCCGGCAGACCGATGCTGACCCGCAGGTGGTTTGGCATGCCATACCCCCCGACCGGGCGCACGATCACGCCTTCACGGAGCAGGTCTTGATAGACCGGCGCGCCTTCGCGACCGAGATCAATGGCAAGGAAGTTGGCCTTGGACGGAATCCAATTCAGGCCCAACACACGCAGACCTTGTTCAAGCTGTTGCATCCCGGCTTCGTTCGCGCGGCGACTTTGGGCCACGTACTCGACGTCATCCAGCGCAGCACAAGCCGCCGCCAGCGCAAGACTGTTGACGTTGAACGGCTGACGCACACGGTTCAGCACATCAGCAACAACCGGCGAAGACACGCCATAACCGACGCGCAGCGATGCCAAGCCATAGGCTTTGGAGAAGGTGCGCGACACCAGCAGGTTCGGGTAATCCGCCAGGTAGTTCAGGCCATTTGGCAGTTCCGCGCCTTCGGCGTATTCGATGTATGCCTCGTCCAGCACCACCAACACGTTTTCTGGCACGGCGGCGAGGAAGTCAGCCAAGGCACTCGGACCGAACCAGGTCCCGGTCGGGTTGTTCGGGTTGGCGATAAACACGACGCGGGTGTTGCTATCGATAGCCGCGAGCATTGCCGGCAGGTCATGACCCCAGTCTTTGGCGGGCGCAACGCGAGCGTCGGCGCCAACAGCCTGAGTGACAATCGGATAGATGGCGAACGCATGCTCACTGAACACTGCGTTCAGGCCCGGCGCCAGATACGCACGAGCGACCAACTCCAGAATGTCGTTGGAGCCATTACCCAAGGTGACTTGATTGGCCTGCACACCGCAGCGCTCTGCAAGACGCGCCTTGAGATTAAAACCATTACCGTCCGGGTAGCGGGTCAACTCGGCGAGTTCGTCGCGAATCGCGGCCAAGGCTTTAGGGCTGGCACCCAGCGGGTTTTCGTTACTGGCCAGCTTGATGATCCGGGCCGGATCGATGTCCAGTTCGCGCGCCAGTTCGTCCACGGGCTTGCCCGGGACGTAAGGCGAAAGTTTTTGCACGCCCGGCTGTGCCAGGGCGAGGAAGTCGACGCTCATGTAGTGCTAACCCCTTTAGAGAACCGCTTTCGGGTAGGAACCCAGCACCTTGAGTGCCACCGCTTCCTGACTGATCTGTTCCAACACGGCCTTGATCAATGGATCACGGTGATGGCCGACGAAGTCGATAAAGAACACGTAGGTCCATTTACCGCTGCGTGAAGGTCGGGTTTCGATACGGGTCAGGTCGATTCCGTTCTCATGGAAGGGCACCAGCAATTCATGCAGCGCGCCTGGTTTGTTGCTCATCGACACGATGATCGAGGTCTTGTCGTCGCCAGTCGGCGGGACTTCTTGACTACCGATGATCAGGAAACGCGTGGCGTTGTCCGGGCGGTCTTCGATTTTTTCTGCGATACGGGTCAGGCCGTACAGCCCTGCCGCCATATCGCCTGCGATGGCCGCCGAGTTCCACTCCCCCTTGACCCGCTTGGCCGCTTCGGCGTTGCTGGCAACGGCGATGCGCTCGACATTCGGGTAATGCGCGTCCAGCCACTTGCGGCACTGGGCCAGCGACTGGGCGTGGGAGTAGATGCGGCTGATGCTGTCGGTCTTGGTATTTTCACCGACCAATAAATGGTGGTGAATACGCAACTCGACTTCGCCACAGATGACCATGTCGTGTTCGAGAAAGCTGTCGAGGGTGTGGTTGACCGCGCCTTCGGTGGAATTTTCCACCGGGACCACGCCAAAATTCACCGCGCCGGCTGCGACTTCACGGAACACTTCATCGATGGCACCCATCGGCAAGCTGATGACAGCGTGACCAAAGTGCTTCATGGCTGCAGCTTGGGTGAAGGTGCCCTCAGGGCCGAGGTAAGCCACTTTCAGCGGCTGCTCCAGCGCCAGGCACGAGGACATGATTTCGCGGAACAAACGCGCCATTTCCTCGTTGCCCAACGGCCCCTTATTGCGATCCATGACACGCTTGAGCACTTGGGCTTCGCGTTCTGGACGGTAGAACACCGGCACTTCGCCTTCAGTGAGCGTGGCCATTTTCACCCGCGCAACTTCTTGCGCACAGCGCGCACGCTCACTGATCAACTCCAGGACTTTCTCGTCCAGGCTGTCAATGCGGATGCGCAGCGCCTTGAGTTCTTGCTCAGACATTAGCCGTGTTCCTTCTCGAACTCTGCCATGTACGCCACCAGAGCGTTGACCCCATGGATGTCGACGGCGTTGTAGATGGAGGCACGCATGCCGCCAACTGAACGATGGCCCTTGAGGTTGAGCAGACCACGTGCTTCGGCGCCGACCAGGAATGGCTTGTCCAGACGATCATCGGCCAGACGGAACGGCACGTTCATCCACGAGCGATCGGTTTTGTTGATCGGGTTGCTGTACAGGCCGCTGGCGTCGATGAAGTCGTACAGCGTGCGCCGTTTGATGTCATTGAGCTTGCCGATGGCTTCGACGCCACCCTGCTCTTTGAGCCATTCGAACACCAGTCCGGACAGGTACCAGGACAGGGTCGGCGGGGTGTTGTACATCGACGCGTTGTCGGCGGCGACTTTGTAGTTGAGCATGGTCGGACAGATTGTACGGGCGCGACCGAGCAGGTCTTCGCGAATAATCACGACGACAATGCCGCTCGGGCCGATATTTTTCTGCGCGCCTGCGTAGATCATCCCGAACCTGGAAACATCCACGGGGCGCGACAGGATGTCCGAGGACATGTCAGCCACCAGCGGGATGTCGCCGGTTTCAGGAATCCAGCTGAATTCCAGGCCGCCAATGGTTTCATTGGGTGCGTAGTGAACGTAGGCAGCGTCTTTGGACAGCTTCCACTCGTTCTGGCCAGGAATGGCGAAATAGTCGTAAGGCTTGGCGCTGGCAGCGATGTTGACGTTGCCGAAGCGCGATGCTTCTTCAATGGCTTTCTGCGACCAGATACCGGTGTCGATGTAATCGGCACTGGCGTTTTCCGGCAACAGATTGAGCGGAATCTGGGCGAATTGCTGGCTTGCGCCGCCTTGCAGAAACAGCACTTTATAGTTTGAGGGGATGCTCATCAGGTCGCGCAGATCTTGCTCGGCCTTGTTGGCAATGGAGACGAACTCATCACTGCGATGACTCATTTCCATGACGGACAGGCCTTTGCCATGCCAGTCCAGGAGTTCTGCCTGGGCACGCAGCAGAACAGCTTCAGGGAGCGCAGCAGGACCTGCGCAGAAGTTAAAAGCTCGCTTGCTCATATCCACTCTCGTCAATGCTTGGGTCTGTACGCGTTGCACGTGTATCAAATCTGTAGGAGCTGACTTGTCTGCGATAGGGGCATACCTGATAGATACACCGCGTCAAACCATTCGCAGACAAGTCTGCTCCTACAGGTATCGCATTACTCTTCTTCTGGTGCGTCGGCTTGCTGGGATTCGTCGATGTCGCTGACATCCAGCACTTCGCCTTCAAGCACTTCGCCTTCCAACACCTCACCTTCTTCGAACTCTTCGCCTTCGACTTCCGATGGCTCCTGAACACGCTCCAGGCCGACCAGTTTTTCGTCGCTGGCGAGTTTGATCAAGGTTACACCCTGGGTATTACGACCCAAACTGGACACTTCATCAACACGGGTACGAACCAAGGTGCCCTGGTCGGAAATCAACATGATTTCTTCGCCATCGAGCACTTGTACCGCGCCGACCAAACGGCCATTACGGTCGTTGCTGACCATGGCGATAACGCCCTGACCGCCACGTTTGTACTCAGGGAACTCGGTAATCGCAGTGCGCTTGCCGAAACCACGCTCGGAGGCGGTGAGAATCTGGCTGCCTTCTTCCGGGATCAGCATGGAGATCAGCTTCTGACCTTCTGGCAGACGCATGCCGCGCACACCGCGAGCGGTACGGCCCATGGCGCGAACGTCGGATTCTTTAAAGCGTGTCACTTTGCCGCCGTCGGAGAACAGCATGACTTCGCGTTCGCCGTCAGTGATGGCGGCGGAAATCAGGATGTCGCCTTCGTCCAGTTCCAGCGCGATCAGGCCAACACTGCGTTGACGGCTGAATTGCACCAGCGGGGTTTTCTTCACGGTGCCGTTGGCAGTCGACATGAAGATGAACGGAGCTTTCTTCCGGTCTTCCGCCTTGATGCGGGCCTTTCTGTCTTCTTCGCTCTCGTCGCTTGCTGCGTCGTCCAGTTCTGGAGTGATGACATCGTCACCGCCTTCTTCTTCGGACTTCTTGCGCATGGCTTCCATGTCTACCGGCAGCATGGTGGTGATGTACTCACCCTCACTCAGCGGCAACAGGTTGACCAATGGACGACCACGGGCAGCACGCGATGCTTCCGGAATTTCGTATGTCTTGAGCCAGTACACCTTGCCTTTGCTGGAGAACATCAACAGCGTGGTGTGACTGTTGGCGACCAGCAGGTGAGCAATGTAGTCCTCATCCTTGACGCCGGTAGCCGATTTGCCTTTACCGCCACGGCGTTGAGCCTGGTAGACGGCCAACGGCTGAGTCTTGGCATAACCACCGTGAGAGATAGTAACGACACGCTCTTCTTCGGTGATCAGGTCGCCAAGGGTCAGGTCCAGACGCGCATCGAGAATCTCGGTGCGGCGCACATCGCCGTATTCAGCGCGGATCAGCTCCAGCTCTTCGCGGATGACTTCCATCAGACGTTCGGCGCTGTTGAGAATACGCAGCAGTTCGCCGATCTGGGTGAGGATTTCCTGGTATTCGGTCAGCAGTTTTTCGTGTTCGAGACCGGTCAGACGGTGCAGACGCAGTTCCAGAATCGCCTGAGCCTGTTCCGGCGACAAGAAATACTTGCCGTCACGCAGGCCATATTGCGGGTCAAGGTTGTCCGGACGGCAGGAATCTGCGCCGGCACGCTCAACCATTTCCACAACAGCACTGGATTCCCACGGTGTTTCGATCAGCGCTGCCTTGGCTTCAGCCGGTGTCGGCGAGGCTTTGATCAACGCGATAACCGGGTCGATGTTCGACAGGGCGACCGCTTGACCTTCGAGCAGGTGACCACGTTCACGGGCTTTACGCAGTTCGAAAACGGTACGGCGGGTGACGACTTCGCGACGGTGACGAACGAATGCTTCCAGCAGATCCTTAAGATTGAGGATCCGCGGACGGCCATCGATCAGCGCTACGATGTTGATACCGAAAACGCTTTGCAGCTGGGTCTGGGCGTAGAGGTTGTTGAGGATCACCTCAGGCACTTCGCCACGACGCAGCTCGATCACTACGCGCATGCCGTCTTTGTCGGACTCGTCGCGCAGTTCAGTGATGCCTTCGAGCTTTTTCTCTTTGACCAGCTCGGCGATCTTCTCGATCAGACGTGCTTTGTTCAGCTGGTACGGGAGTTCGGTAATGACGATCTGCTGACGACCACCGACCTTGTCGATGTCTTCGACCATCGAGCGGGCACGCATGTAAATGCGCCCACGACCGGTGCGATAGGCTTCGACGATACCGGCACGACCGTTGATGATCGCGGCCGTCGGGAAGTCAGGACCCGGGATGTATTGCATCAGCTCATCGATGGTCAACTCTGGGTTGTCGATGAGCGCCAGGCAACCGTCGATGACTTCACCGAGGTTGTGCGGCGGGATGTTGGTCGCCATGCCCACGGCAATACCGCTCGAGCCGTTGACCAGCAAGTTGGGGATACGGGTCGGCATGACCGCAGGGATCATTTCGGTGCCGTCGTAGTTCGGCACCCAGTCCACGGTTTCTTTATGCAGGTCGGCCAGCAGTTCGTGGGCCAGCTTGGTCATCCGGACTTCGGTGTATCGCATGGCTGCGGCGTTGTCGCCGTCCACCGAACCGAAGTTGCCCTGGCCGTCTACCAACAGGTAGCGCAGGGAGAATGGCTGAGCCATCCGTACGATAGTGTCGTAAACAGCAGTATCACCATGCGGGTGGTACTTACCGATAACGTCGCCGACCACACGGGCAGATTTCTTGTACGGCTTGTTCCAGTCGTTACCCAGTTCGCTCATCGCGAAGAGTACACGCCGATGCACGGGCTTCAAGCCATCACGCGCATCCGGCAGTGCCCGTCCGACGATTACGCTCATCGCGTAGTCGAGGTAGGACTGTTTCAGCTCGTCTTCGATATTGACCGGGAGGATTTCTTTGGCCAGTTCGCCCATGAGAAGCCTGATTCCTTTTTCTGGTGAAACCTCGTCACATCCATGCGGGACGAACGAAGCTCGCCGCTGCAGGCATTTGCCATGCAACGACTTACGACAAATCAACGAGTTATGCCATGGATCTGCGCAGTAAAGGCAGGCGCATCGCGCTACCCTGGAAACCGCCGAATGTTATCACAAACGCGATCAGGGACCTATCCCTTGGATAGCCTGCCAAAACACTAATCGACCAACGATCGGCCTTTATAGCGCCTCTGAGGGCCCTGCATGCGTTTTGACGATCCCGCGCCGCGTCGGTTTCGATTCTGACCGAAGGTCTGCGGAGGGCCCATATAAGATCAATGCAACCGCTTGCGGCACATCAGTTGCGCCATTTTGGCGGTGTCGGGGCGTTCGACGATGCCTTTCTCGGTCACGATGGCGTCGATCAAGTCTGCTGGCGTCACATCGAACACCGGGTTGAACGCGTCGACATCAGCACCAACACGCTGGCCGCCGAGCTCCAGCAATTCTCGACCGTCACGCTCTTCGATGGGGATGTCTTCACCACTGGCCAAGGCCATGTCGATGGTCGAACTCGGCGCCACTACCATGAAGCGCACGCCGTGGTGCATGGCGGCAACGGCCAGTTGATAGGTGCCGATCTTGTTCGCCACGTCGCCGTTGGCGGTGATGCGGTCGGCGCCGACGATGACCCAGGTAATGCCTTTGGTACGCATCAGGTACGCCGCGGCCGAATCGGCAGTGACGGTGACGGGGACGCCCTCATTCGCCAGTTCCCAAGCCGTCAAACGCGAGCCTTGCAGCCATGGCCGGGTTTCATCGGCGTAAACGCGCTCGATCATGCCTTCCAGGTACGCCGCACGGATCACCCCCAGCGCGGTGCCGAAGCCGCCGGTCGCCAGCGCGCCCGTATTGCAGTGGGTCAGCACGGTTTGCAGATTGCCTTGATGCTTGCGGATCAGGTCGGCACCGAGCTGGGCCATGGTCAGGTTGGCTTCGCGATCACTCAAGTGAATCCCCACTGCTTCCGCTTCGAGCGCAGCCAGAGGTGATTCGCTGCCCTTCAAGCGCTGCAGACGGTCGCGCATGCGATTCAGCGCCCAGAACAGGTTGACGGCGGTGGGCCGCGACTCGGCAAGCAAGGTGAAGTCTTCTTCTAATGCTGCCTGCCAGTCGCCGCCGGCGGCAAAACGCTCGCGCGCTGCCAACACCACGCCATAGGCCGCACTGATACCGATGGCGGGCGCACCGCGCACGACCATCGAGCGAATGGCCTCAGCCACGCCCACCGCGCTGGTGTACGTGTGCCAGGTTTCCTCGAAGGGCAACACGCGCTGATCAAGCAGATGCAGAGCGCCATCCCGCCAATCGATGGCCTTCACCTTCTCCGCAGCCAATAGTCGATCGCGCATTCCACACCCCATGTACTTAAAAATAGAAAGCCAAGATCGAGAGCAAAGCATAAAAAGCAGCTGATTATAGCGAGCCGCCCAAGAAGACGCTCGGGTATACTTCGCCGGCCCTGAATATAAGCTCTGGATGTCCTGCCATGCCCAATCCTGCTGCCCCGCTCGACCTGCTGCTCCTGCCCACCTGGCTGGTGCCGGTCGAACCTGCTGGCGTGGTCCTCAAAGAGCACGGCCTGGGCATTCGCGACGGCCTTATCGTGTACATCGGCCCCAGAGCCGAAGCGTTGAAGCAAACCGCGCTGCAGGTGCGCGAACTGCCTGGCATGCTCCTCAGCCCTGGTCTGATCAATGCCCACGGGCACGCGGCCATGACCTTGTTTCGCGGCCTGGCCGACGACTTGCAACTGATGACCTGGCTGGAGCGGCATATCTGGCCTGCCGAAGCCAAATGGGTCGATGAAGCCTTCGTACGCGACGGTACCGATCTGGCGATTGCCGAGCAGTTGAAAGGCGGCATCACCTGCTTCTCTGACATGTATTTCTACCCCAAGGTGGCCAGCGAGCGCGTGCACAATAGCGGCATCCGCGCGCAAATCACTGTGCCTATCCTTGACTTCCCGATACCAGGGGCACGCACCACCGACGAAGCGCTGCACAAAGGCGTCGAGCTGTTTAACGACCTCAAGCATCACCCGCGCATCAACATCGCCTTCGGTCCCCATGCGCCCTATACCATCAGCGATGAAAACCTGGAAAAAATCCGGGTTCTGGCTGACGAACTCGACGCAATGATTCACATGCACATGCATGAAACCGCGTTCGAGGTTGAGCAGTCCGTCGAGCACCGCAATGAGCGGCCTCTGGCACGTCTGGGCCGACTGGGTCTTTTGAGCCCACGCTTTCAAGCGGTACACATGACCCAGGTCAGCGATGAGGACATGGCTTTGCTGGTAGAAAGTAACGCCAGCGTGATCCACTGTCCGGAATCGAACCTGAAACTCGCCAGCGGCTTTTGCCCGGTAGAGCGCTTGTGGCAGGCTGGAGTCAATGTCGCGGTGGGCACCGATGGCGCGGCCAGCAACAACGACCTGGACCTGCTCGGCGAAACCCGCACTGCGGCCTTGCTGGCCAAGGCTGTCGCGGGGTCGGCTACCGCACTGGACGCGCACCGCGCCCTGCGCATGGCCACCCTGAACGGCGCCCGCGCCATGGGTATCCAGGCGCAAACGGGCTCGCTGGAGATCGGCAAGGCTGCGGATCTCGCTGCCTTCGACCTGTCCGGGCTGGCCCAACAACCGGTGTACGACCCGGTATCGCAGCTTATATATGCCACCGGGCGCGACTGCGTAACCCACGTTTGGGTCGCTGGCAAGCAACTGCTCGAGGACAAGTGCCTGACGCGGATGGATGAACAAGCGCTTATTGAAATGGCCAGAAACTGGGGCCAGCGCATTCATGGCCATAAAGAACAACAGAAAACAGAATAAAGACCGGCCGAACCCTCGTTCGAACGCTCGCCAGCATTATCAAGTTTAAGAGGACATCCCATGAGCAACGTTGACCACGCTGAAATCGCCAAATTCGAAGCACTGGCCCATCGCTGGTGGGACCGCAACAGCGAATTCAAGCCGCTGCATGACATTAACCCGCTGCGGGTCAACTGGATTGACGAGCGCGTCCAGCTGGCCGGTAAAAAGGTGCTGGACGTCGGTTGCGGCGGCGGCATTCTCAGTGAAGCCATGGCCCTGCGTGGCGCCACGGTAATGGGCATCGACATGGGCGAAGCGCCGTTGGCGGTCGCGCAGTTGCACCAATTGGAATCGGGCGTGACCGTCGACTACCGGCAGACCACCGCCGAAGACCTCGCGGAAGAAATGCCCGAACAGTTCGACGTGGTGACGTGCCTGGAGATGCTGGAACACGTCCCGGACCCGTCGTCGGTGATTCGCGCCTGCTTCCGCATGGTCAAACCGGGTGGCCAGGTGTTTTTCTCCACCATCAACCGAAACCCCAAGGCGTACCTGTTTGCCATCGTCGGCGCGGAGTACATCATGGGCCTGTTGCCACGCGGCACCCACGACTTCAAGAAATTCATCCGCCCTTCCGAGCTGGGTGCCTGGAGTCGCGAAGCCGGTTTGCAGGTCAAGGACATCATCGGCATGACCTACAACCCGCTGACCAAGCATTACAAGCTGGCGTCCGATGTCGACGTCAATTACATGATCCAGACACTTCGAGAGGCATAAGGACATGCGTTTGAGAGCGGTTTTATTCGACATGGACGGCACGTTGCTCGATACCGCGCCGGATTTCATCGCGATCTGCCAGAGCATGCTTGCCGATCGAGGCCTGGCGTCAGTGTCGGACAAACTGATTCGCGATCAAATTTCCGGTGGTGCCCGGGCGATGGTCGCGGCGACGTTCGCCCTGTCGCCGATGGAACCTGAGTTTGAAGTGCTGCGCCTGGAGTTTCTCGAGCGCTATCAGACCAACTGTGCCGTCCACAGCACGCTGTTCGATGGCATGGCCGAGTTACTGATCGACATTGAGAAAGCCAATCTGATCTGGGGCGTGGTTACCAACAAGCCCGTGCGCTTTGCCCAACCGATCATGGAGCAACTGGGTTTGGCCGAGCGCTCGGCAATCCTGATCTGTCCGGACCACGTGACCAACAGCAAGCCGCACCCGGAGCCTTTGATTCTGGCGTGCAGCATGCTCAACCTGGACCCGGCCAGCGTGCTGTTCGTCGGCGACGACCTGCGTGACATCGAGTCCGGACGCGACGCTGGCACCAAAACCGCAGCCGTGCGTTATGGCTACATTCACCCCGACGACAACCCCGATCATTGGGGTGCCGACGTGGTAGTCGATCATCCACTGGACCTGCGCAAGGTGCTGGATAACGCATTGTGTAGCTGCTGAAGAATAGACTGATCTGCTTCTGGCCATAGGCCGCAGGAGATGGGTGCCTTTTTAATTGTTGAGGTTTTTAATGTTTGATTATTCCGCTCGTCCCGAACTGCTCAAGGATCGGGTGATTCTGGTCACCGGCGCTGGCCGTGGCATTGGTGCGGCTGCCGCCAAGGCCTTCGCTGCACATGGCGCCACGGTGTTGCTGCTGGGCAAGACCGAAGCTAATCTGACTCAGGTCTATGACGAGATCGAAGCCGCGGGCCATCCTCAGCCAGCCGTGATCCCCTTCAATCTGGAAACTGCCCTGCCGCACCAGTACGACGAACTGGCCGCGATGATCGAGACTGAATTCGGCCATCTGGACGGTTTACTGCACAACGCATCGATCATTGGCCCGCGCACGCCGACCGAGCAGTTGTCCGGCGAGAACTTCATGCGCGTGATGCACGTCAACGTCAACGCGATGTTTATGCTCACCAGCACCTTGCTGCCTCTGCTCAAGCTGTCCCAGGACGCCTCGGTGGTGTTCACCTCCAGCAGTGTCGGGCGCAAGGGGCGTGCTTATTGGGGCGCTTACGGGGTGTCCAAGTTCGCCACTGAAGGCTTTATGCAGAGCCTCGCCGACGAACTGGAAACGGTCTCTTCGGTGCGCGCCAACAGCATTAACCCGGGCGCCACACGCACTAGCATGCGTGCGCAGGCTTACCCAGGTGAAAACCCGCTGAACAACCCGACCCCCGAAGAAATCATGCCCCTCTACCTGTACTTGATGGGCCCCGACAGCACCGGCATCAACGGCCAGGCTTTCGACGCTCAGTGAAAGCCGTTGCGCTGTAGCACAGCAAATCCAATCGAAGAATCGGGCTTGATATTGAGGTGACATAATTTTGTCACCTCAATCAGCTTGGTGGCCGAAGGCTACCAAGCAAGTCAAGGAACCGCCTACCCTGCAACACCTCCCCGCTCTATAGTTCCCTAACTAGCTGAATATCAATGCATTTAATTAAATGAACTGTTTGGCACGACTTTCGCTCTAAAACACCAGCTAAGACCGCGTTATGTGTTTTAGGAGTAAAAACATGAATTCTTCTACCCAGACCAACGCAATTGACTTCGACAGCGCTAAATTGCAACGACTGGGATTTGGCCAACAGCACAACGCCGCCCAGCGGCCCGTCGATTTGGCGCAATTGCGCCACCAGCTTGGCCTGCAATTACAAACCAGCCTTGAACCGGAAAGAATCCTGACGATTTTTTTTCGCGGCATTCAGCGCATGATCCCGCTCATGGCACTGAGTTACGAACACCGCGCCAGCGACCTGCACCTTAAAGTGGGTGAGCGTGGGCATCATCGTGTCAGTTACAGTTTGAGCAATGAAGGCGAACACTTGGGCGAACTGGTCTTTCAGCGTAACCAGCATTTTTCCGACCCCGAATTGGCCCAGCTTGAATCTTTGTTGCCTTGCCTGTTATTCCCTCTGCGAAACGCCCTGCTCTATCGCGAGGCGACACTGAGTGCCCTGCGCGATCCGTTGACCTGTACCGGCAACCGAATCGCCATGGATCAAACCCTGTCTCGGGAAATCGAAGTCGCCCACCGTCATAAACACCCGATGTCGTTGCTGATGCTCGATATCGACCACTTCAAGCGGGTCAATGACGATTACGGCCATAGCACGGGCGATGAAGTACTCAAAGCCGTCGCAAACTCAATCAAGGCCCAACTGCGCAATATCGACATGGTGTTTCGTTTTGGGGGTGAGGAGTTCTTGATCGTGCTCTCGAACACCGGGCGCGAAGCCGCTGCAATGGTCGGCGAGCGCCTGCGTCTGGCGGCGACCCATCTGACCTATCCAATGCTGGATCACCCGATTGAACTGAGCGTCAGCCTGGGGTGCGCCACGCTGTTGCCGGCCGAGTCGGCCGAAAGTGTTCTGCGCCGCGCAGACAGCGCGCTGTACGTAGCCAAGCGTCAGGGGCGCAACCGTCTGGCGATGGCCGGCTAAGCTCGATTAACTCGTTTGCCAAGCCTGCCCGTCACTCAGTTTTCAACCAGCATCATGTGTTCACACGACCGCGTCGCCTGCTCCAGCTGCATGCAGCGTTCCAGAAACAGGTACATGTAGTCATAGCTCTTGGTGACTGCCTGACGCAGCTCAGTCTGCAATTGGATGCCGGGATTGTTACCGGCCAGCGTGCAGATGATTTCCAATGCCTCCCAAGGATGCGAGTCGTCATATTGAGCGTGCATTTTCAGCCATTTCATGGCGCGCTTCCGCTGATCTTCCGGGAAAGCGTCGGCATACACACCGTTTGAGCAGACAAGTGCCGACCATTCACCGGTGGCGCCTTCAATGGCATAGTTAGTCGCCGCAATAGCGACGATCAGCGAGTCAGACGAACTGGAATGCCAACACCAATGGCTCAGGGCGTGCAACTCCGATGGAACTTGCTGGGCCTGCAACTCTTCAAGGCTGACCCCGTGGGCCAAACTCCAGTTAACCCAATAATCGGCATGATTGAGTTCGACGCGAATATTGCGCATTAACCAACGACGCGCCATGTCCTCACCCGGATGACGGGCGAATCGGGTTTTTGTCAGGTTCTGCGCCATGTACAGGGCGAACTGTTCAACCACCGGCCAGCCGCCGATCAAGTACTGCCGCATGGTTTTCGAACTCAGGCGGCCATCGCGCATCCGCTGATACAACTCATGCTCTACCACTCGGCGCTTGGCCTCACTGCACTCTTGAATCAACTGCTGTGCCCACGCCGGATAACTGGTTGCTTCCATGAGCGGACCGGTTCTGCAGAAAGTATCGATCACTGTTTTGGCCTCCTTTTTTGGGGTGTCATTGTTCGGTCGCGCACTGCGTTTTAGCGGAATGTTCCTGGCACCCTGAACAACAAAGGTGCTGGGCGAACCGGCCGGGAATACAAACTTTCACACGTAAACACTTGCGGGCGCTGGATGATGTAGCCCTGCGCGAAATCGACGCCGATCTCTAGCAGTGCCTGTTCAATCTGCGGGGTTTCGACAAACTCGGCAATGGTCCGTTTGCCCATCACATGCCCAATATGGTTAATCACTTCAACCATCGCGCGATTGACAGGATCATCCAGCATGTCCTTTACAAAACTGCCATCGATCTTCAAAAAGTCTACTGGCAGATGTTTGAGGTAGGCGAACGACGACATCCCCGCACAAAAGTCATCCAGCGAGAACAGACATCCCAAGCCTTTTAGCTCATTAATAAAGCGGATGGCACTGCCCAGGTTTGAAATGGCACTGGTCTCCGTGATCTCAAAACAAATCAGGTCGGGCGGTATTTGGTATGTATCGAATTGCTCTTTCAGATACGCCAGAAAAGCATCATCGCCAATACTGGTCCCCGACAGGTTGATCGCGCATATCGCCATCGGCCCGCTGTGCTTTGCCTCGCGCAGGCATTGCGCGATGACCTTGAATACGTTCTGCACCACCCAGCGATCCAGCGTGGTCATCAGGCCATAGCGCTCGGCGGCCGGAATAAAGCTGTCCGGCAGAATCATCTGACCTGTTTCATCGCGTAGTCGCAGGAGAACTTCGATGTGCCCTCCCGCATGTTCACCGACATTCCCCAAGTCGGCGATTTCCTGGGAATACAGGCAGAAACGATTCTCTTCGAGGGCCATGTGCAGCCGCTGCACCCAGGCCATTTCGCCGAAACGCATGGACAGCTCAGAGTCGTCCGCGTGGTAGACCTGCACTCGGTTGCGGCCCTTTTCTTTGGCCATATAGCACGCCATGTCGGCCGTGCGCAGTGAGGCCTCGAGGGTAGTCGGCACATGGGTAATGTGCACCAGCCCAATACTGATGGTGGTGACGAAAGGCCGCCCCTTCCAGACAAAATGCAGGCTTTGCACGGTTTGACGCAGGCTTTCCGCAATGATTTCCGCTGTTTCCTGCGGGCAGTTCTCCAGAAGGATGCCGAACTCATCACCGCCCAGTCGCGCCAGGGTGTCGCCTTCGCGCAAGCCCTGTTGCAGCACGGTACAAATGTGCCGCAGCAACTCATCCCCCGCGGCGTGACCACTGGTGTCATTGACCAGCTTGAATTGGTCAAGATCGAGAAACAACAGCGAATGGCGACCGGCATGACGCGCCAGATTACTGAGCGTCTGCTCCAGTCGATATTCAAACTCGCGCCGGTTGGCCAGCCCGGTCAATGCATCGTGGGTCGCCTGCCAGGACAGATTGGCGATGTATTGCTGCTCTTGGGTCATGTCATGCAGAACCAGCACGGCACCGCTGACTTTGCCGTCGGACTGGATCGGTGAACCCACCAGCGCTACTGACACCGTGGAGCCGTCCAGACGCTGAATAGACTGCGAATGTTCGCTGGCGCTACTCAGCTTGCCGCCCAGGATGTGTTCTATCAGGGTAAAACTGTCTTTCTGGTCGTTCTCATCCAGCAGATTGAACAGCGCAGCCAGCGGCAAACCACTGGCCTGCTCGCTCTTCCAATGGGTCAGGTGCTCGGCGGCCGGGTTCATGTAAGTGATCGAGCCCTCGACATCGGTGGTGATCACCCCGTCGCCTATGGACTCCAGCGTGATTTGCGCCCGCTCTTTTTCCAGTTGCAGCGCACTGGCGAAAGCGTGCCGCTGTATCAGCAATTTATGCGCGCGCAACAGTGCCAGAAGAATCAGCACCACTGCCGTTGCGAAGTTGGTGATCAACAACAGGCGCAGAATGAACCGCGAACCCTCCCCCAGCGCATCGCTGAAGGCTTTGGCCGCAGGTGTGACACCCTCGTTGATCGCATTGATCTGAGACTTCCAGCCACGCACATCATCGTTGGTCGCACTGCCCTGGCTGATACGGGCGTGCATCTGCCGGGCAACGGCATCGAGTTGTACCAGGTAGCCGTCACCGACTTTCCACAGCTCAATGGCTTTTTCCATGTAGCTGAAATGACGAAAGTTCAAATACAGCCAGATGATACTCGGGACGTCATCCGGGTGGTTTCCACCTTGCAGGATACCGAGACGAGCCGCCCCGATCTCAGGGATCGATCCGTCGAGCGCGACCCGTAGATCATGACTACCCTGCGGAATGGCAATGGCTTGCTGGTACTTCTGATAGTGCGGCTCATCCCGACTGTTGGCATACAGGTTGAGGTAGTAAATGGCATCCTTTTGCCCTTTGGACCACATGCTCTCGCCGGCGACATACCCGCGAACGGCAGACAGCACATACAAGCTCACGCACCCCAGAAGCGTCTGGAACAGCACGACCGCTATAAATGGCCAAACAATGCCCAGCAAACGGGGCCTCTCCAGAATCCGCTTTTTCTTCATGGCTTCCCTTACATAAGCGTTTCTGATACTCACCCTGCAGCTTGAGTGATAGTCCTGGAAAGAGCCTAGGCTAAAATCGGACAAGACGGCAGACCATTTTCTCAAGTTTGAGACGCAATACCGCCCGGTGGGGCCCTTTCGTTGGCAGTCCATCTAGACGATAGAAAACGCATAAGAAATTCGTAGCGCTACGATCTATTCATAACCGGGTCTTCAACAAGACCGTTTGGTTATTATATTTGCTGAAGATGACCGTACAGCTTTGCGTACAGGCCACCCTCGGCGATCAATTGGTGGTGATCGCCCTCTTCGGCAACGCGTCCGCCATCGAACACCAGCACCCGATCTGCCTGTTTCACCGCTGACAAGCGGTGGGCAATGATCAGGGTTGTCCGGCCGCTGAGGAAGTGCGCCAAGGCTTGGTGCAGGTTGTATTCAGTCGCTGCGTCGAGTGCCGAGGTGGCTTCGTCGAGAATCACCACTTTGGGGTCGGCCAAGACCATGCGCGCAATCGCCAGCCGCTGGCGCTGACCACCGGACAAGCGCACGCCAGAACGCCCGACGATGCTGTCCAGTCTCTGCGGCAGGGCGCTGATGGTGTCGTCGAGCTGGGCGATTTCCAGCGCGCGCCAGCACGCTTCATCGGTGCGCTCACGGCCCATGGTCAGGTTGGCGCGTACCGTGTCGTTGAACAACGCCGGATGCTGAAGCACCACCGCGACGTGTTCGCGCACGGTTTCGAGACCGATCTCCTGCTGGCTTGCGCCGCCAAACCGGATGCTGCCCGCTTGAGGCGTGTACAGCCCCAACAGCAATTGGACCAAGGTACTTTTGCCACCACCACTGGCGCCTACAATCGCAACCTTTTCTCCTGGGGCAATCGACAGGTTCAATTGATCCAGCACCAGTTCTTCGCCATACCCAAAACTCAGGCCACGCACTTCGATATCGACCGTTTCCCGCCCCGTGAACGGGTCTGCACCGCCGGGGTATTGCGGCTCATCGGCGCGCGCCAGCAGCTGGTTGATGCGAGTCAGCGCACCGCCTGCGGCGTAGTAGGCGTATTGCAGATTGAGCAGCTGTTCCACCGGGCCGATCATGAACCACAGGTAGCTGAACACCGCGAGCATCTGGCCGATGGACAGGTCGGAAAACAATACGGTGAGCATCGCCGCCGCGCGGAAAATATCGATACCGAACTGGAACAACAGTCCGCTGGCCCGGCTTGAAGCATCGCTTTTCCATTGGGAAGCGATGGCGTAGTTGCGAACCTCTTGCGCCCGCACCCCTAGGCGCCCCAGAAAGAAGCCCTGGCGATTGCCAGCACGCACTTCCTGAATCGCATCCAGGGTTTCGGTCAGCGCCTGGGTGAAGCGAGAGGTGCTGTCGTTCTCGAGCTTTTTCAGGTGCTTGACCCGCTTGCCCAACTGCACCGTGGCGTAAATCACCAACGGGTTGAACAGCAGGATCAGCAACGCCAACTGCCAATGCATCCAGACCAGAATGGCGGCGGTGCCGGTCAGGGTCAGCATGGCGACGAGGAAACGGCTCAGGGTTTCGCCAACGAATTTGTCCAGGGTGTCGAGGTCGGTCACCAAATGCGTGGTGACCGTGCCGCTGCCCAGACTTTCGTACTCGCTGAGGGAGATACGTTTGAGGCGCTCGATCAGACGTATCCGGATGCGGTAAACGATGTCCTTGGCCAGCCGGGCAAACAGGCGCGCCTGCAGCACATTGAACACCAACGCCCCCAGGCGCAGGGCAAACGTCACCAGCAACATCAGGCCAATGTAGCCCACTGCTTTATGCAGGCTGTCGGGCAGCAGGTGGTTCATGAATTTAAGCGCTGAATCGCCGTGCCCGAGCAGCACTTCATCGACCAGCAAGGGCAGGAGCAAGGGGATTGGCACACTGCACAAGGTTGCCAGCACAGCCACGCCGTTGGCGATCCACAACGCCTTTTTATGATGAAGTGCCAGACGGCGGATTTCGGCCCAGCTTAGTCGATCGATACGAGGTGCAGCTTCAGGGGGGCTCGGTTGCTCATGCACAGGCAGCGCGCTCCAGCCAACGGCCGAGCAACGGAGCTAATTGGTCAAGAGGTTGATAGCCGTTGGTCAGTAGCGCTAACTGACCGTTACGCTCGGCGAGCAAGGTCGGAAAACCGGCGATGCCCAGATCCTGTACCCAGGTGAAGTCCGCTGCCGTGGCCGCGCGCTGTTCAACACTGTCGAACGCTTCGGCAAATTCGATTCGGGGCAAACCGGCCTGTTCCGCCAGCTCCACCAGAACCGAGGCGCGGGTCACATCGCGGCCTTCGACGTAGAACGCCTGCTGAATCAATTTGACCAGCGTCCAGGCGCTCTCCGGATCAAGGTCTCGCGCCGCGACCAGTGCGCGGCAAGCCGGCTCGGTGTCGTAGACAAAACCGTCCGGCAGCGCGCCCTCAAAACGAAAAGGCTGACCGGTGGTATTCGCCACCGCTTGCCAGTGTTCGAGGATATAGCGCTTGGTGGTGGGTTCCAGCGCGGCACCGCTGCCCGTGCGCAACCCACCCGCCACCAGATGCAATACAACGCCCGCCGCTTTCGCCTGCTGCACCAGAGCCTCGGCCACCGGAGCAAAGCCCCAGCACCATGAGCACATGGGGTCCATCACGTAGAGCAGGCGGGCTTGCATGTCTCAGGCCTCTGTTGGCAGTCGGTAGTTGCGACCAATCGGGTGCGGTTGATTGCGTGCCTTGGCCAATTCGATCTGCTTTTGCCGATCAATGGCGCTGCGGCGAGTCTTCTCGCTCAATTTATCCCAACAGTGCGGGCAACTGATACCCGGTACGTAGTGTTCGCTGGCACGGTCCTCAACGCTGATCGGGGTCCGGCAGGCGTGGCACTGATCGTAATCGCCTTCGCTCAAGTCGTGGCGCACGGTGACGCGGTTGTCAAAAACGAAGCAGTCACCACGCCATAAGCTTTCTTGCTGCGGTACTTGCTCAAGGTATTTGAGGATGCCGCCCTTGAGATGATAGACCTCATCGAAGCCCTGACCGAGCATGTAGCTCGAGGCTTTTTCGCAGCGAATGCCACCCGTGCAAAACATGGCGACTTTCTTGTGCTTGGCTGGGTCGAAGTGAGCTTTGATGTAGTCAGGGAACTCACGAAAACTGGTGGTTTTCGGATCAATGGCGCCTTCGAAGGTGCCAATCGAGACTTCGTAATCATTGCGGGTGTCGATCAGCAGGACTTCCGGGTCGCTGATCAGCGCGTTCCAGTTTTCCGGATCGACGTAGGTGCCGACACTCTTGTTCGGGTCGACGCCTTCGACGCCCAAGGTGACGATTTCTTTCTTGAGTTTGACCTTGGTGCGATAGAACGGCTGATCATCGCAGTACGATTCTTTGTGATCGATATCGATCATGCGTGGATCGTTTTTCAACCAGGCCATCAAGCCGTCAATGCCTTCGCGGGTACCGGAAACGGTGCCGTTGATGCCTTCTTCAGCGATAAGCAGGGTGCCTTTGATGCCGTTATCGACCATCGCCTGCAACAGCGGCTCGCGCAGGGCGACGTAATCGGTGAGGGTGACGAATTTATACAAAGCCGCCACGACAATCTTTTGATTCATGCTGCGTCTCCAGGTGGGTGCTCTCGCAAAGAGCCGACCCGATGCAAAAAAAAACGCGCCGGCTAATGCGGCGCGTTGTGGATTCTAACAAAACTGCAATGTCTGAGACAGGCATCGAATCTGACTCTGGCCTAAGGTCGTAGCAACTGAGTTCATCACGCCAATCGCTGATCCCCTGTAGGAGCTGACTTGTCTGCGATCGGCCGCGTAGCGGTCGCAAAGATCGAAACATTGCGCAGCATTCGAAATTTTTTAAGGTCCTTCGGCCCTTATCGCAGACAAGTCAGCTCCTACAGTTTGCTACCACCGGCGCAGGTCGGTGAATCTGGGGCCGCGCCGGTTTTCGCCCATTCGTCAGGCGTGTAGGTGTGCAGCGCCAAAGCGTGGAACTCACCCATCAAATCACCCAGCGTGGCGTAAACCTTCTGGTGACGCTTGACTGCATTCAACCCGGCGAACTGATCACTGACCAGTACCGCCTTGAAGTGGGTCTGCAGACCACGGCTGTGCATGTGGCTTTCATCAAGCACTTGCAGATGCTGCGGCTGCAAGGCGGCCAAAGCCGCCTCGATTCGCTGTTGCATGGTCATGTCTGCCTTCATTTACGCCAACTGCGCTTATGGCTTTTTGGCCGGAGCAGCAGGAGCAACGGCTTTTGCCGGTTCCAGTTCTGCGGTCATGTCAGCCAGCAATTTGTTGACGACAGGCACTGCGCTTTCCAGTTTGCCCTGGGTCAATTGAGCCGACTGCTGAGTCAGCTCAGGCATCTTGGTCAGTACTTTCTTGCCCAATGGGGACTGATAGAACGCGACCAGATCCTTCAACTCGCTTTCGGTGAAGTTGGCGGTGTAGAGCTTGACCATGTCTGGCTTGAGCTTGTCCCAGCCGATAGCGCGATCCAGGGCTGCGTTGGCTTTGGCCTGATAGGTCTCAAGCAGGGCCTTTTTCGACTCAGGGGCTTTGGTTTCGGCAAAGCGCTGCTGGAACATTTGCTGCACTTGCATGTAAACCGGTGTGCCCAGTTTGTCGGCATGAGCCAGCTTCAGGAATGTTTCAGCACTGGCGTTGTGGCTGGCGGTGTCGGCAAAAACCTGGCCGCTGGCGCATACCAGAGCAACCGCGGTACAGATGGCACGAAGACGGGTCATCGAGTTTCCTTATCATCTAGCAGGCGAGGCAGAACCCCAAGACCGGTCATTCTGCGCCCATGTCTGCTTACTGCTCAACCCCCGACTGGCGAGCGGTTAAAAACGGAGCTTAGGGAACCCAACCCGGTTAACTGAGCCTAAACTTCGCAATCAGACCTTAAGGAGTGAGCCCGATGAGCCGTATCGAGACCGACAGCATTGGCCAGATAGACGTACCTGACGATGCTTACTGGGGGGCACAGACTCAACGCTCACTGATCAATTTCGCGATTGGCAACGAGCGTATGCCGCTGGCCGTGTTGCATGCCCTGGCGCTGATCAAGAAAGCCGCCGCGCGGGTCAACAACCGCAATGGCGACCTGCCTGTCGACATCGCGCGCTTGATCGAACAATCGGCTGACGAGGTACTCAGCGGTCAGCTGGATGAGCAATTCCCCCTGGTGGTCTGGCAGACCGGCAGCGGCACCCAGAGCAACATGAATGTCAACGAGGTGATCGCCGGCCGCGCTAACGAGCTGGCCGGCAAAGGGCGCGGCGGCAAAGCGCCGGTCCACCCCAACGATCACGTGAACCGCTCCCAGAGCTCCAACGATTGTTTCCCGACGGCGATGCACATTGCGGCGGCGCAGGCGGTTCAAGAGCATCTGTTACCCGCGATTGCCGAGCTGTCCGACGGGCTCGCCGAACAATCGGCGCGACACATGAAGCTGGTCAAAACCGGGCGCACCCACCTGATGGATGCCACACCGATCACCTTCGGCCAGGAGCTCTCGGCGTATGTCGCACAGCTTGATTACGCCACACGGGCAATTCGCAATGCATTGCCTGCCGTGTGTGAACTGGCTCAAGGCGGCACCGCTGTCGGTACTGGCCTGAACTCGCCACACGGGTTCGCCGAAGCGATTGCCGCCGAACTGGCTGCCCTTTCCGGTCTGCCGTTTGTCACTGCGCCGAACAAATTTGCCGCGCTGGCCGGTCATGAGCCGCTGACCACGTTATCGGGTGCCCTGAAAACCCTGGCCGTGACCCTGATGAAAATCGCCAATGACCTGCGCCTGTTAAGTTCTGGACCCCGTGCCGGGCTGGCCGAAGTAAGGCTGCCGGCCAATGAACCCGGCAGTTCGATCATGCCCGGCAAGGTCAACCCGACTCAGTGCGAGGCGTTGTCGATGCTGGCCTGTCAGGTGCTGGGCAATGACGTAGCCATTGGCTTCGCGGCCAGTCAGGGCCATCTACAATTGAACGTGTTCAAGCCGGTGATCATCCACAACCTGCTGCAATCGATTCGTTTGCTGGGTGATGGTTGCAGCAATTTCCAACAGCATTGCGTTGCCGGCATGGAACCGGATGCCACGAAAATGGCGGAACACCTGGAGCGTGGTTTGATGTTGGTAACCGCACTGAACCCCCATATCGGCTACGACAAATCGGCGCAGATCGCCAAGAAAGCTTACAGCGAGGGACTCACCCTGCGTGAAGCGGCCCTGGCATTGGGTTATCTGACCGAAGAACAGTTCGACGCTTGGGTGCGTCCGGAAAATATGCTGGAGGCAGGCAGCAATGGGTGATCTGAAAAGCGGCGCCACTCCACTGGAAGGGGACGGCAAACGCGTCCTGATGATTTTTGGTACGCCGAAAACCATTAGCCTCTGCCACGCATTGGGCGAAGCATATGCCCGAGGCGCACGCAGCGAGGGGCATGTGGTGCGGATGCTCAAGTTGGGTGAGTTGGAGTTCGATCCGGTGCTGCGTTATGGCTATGAACAGAGCCAAGCCCTGGAGCCAGACCTGCTGGAGGCTCAACGACAGATTCATTGGGCCCAACATGTGGTGTTTGTTTACCCCATCTGGTGGGGTGGCCTGCCAGCGTTGCTCAGCGGCTTTTTCGACCGGGTATTTTTACCCGGCTTTGCGTTCAAGGCCCATGGTCGCAAACACCCTTCGAACGAGCTGCTCAGGGGGCGCACCTCCGAGATACTGGTGACCATGGACACCCCGCCGCGCTACTTTCGCTGGGTCTATGGCGCCCCGGCGCACCGGCAGTTGGTGCGTACGATTCTGGATTTTTGCGGGATCAAAAACCAACGCTTGAAAGAGTTCGGCCCGGTGCACAGCTCGTCTGAAGAGCAACGACAGAAGTGGTTGCGAGAAGCCGAGCAGTTGGGCCGGGTTTAGGGGGCGGTTTTTTCGGAATACCTTCGCGAAAGGGTCAGTACGCGCCACCTGCTACCCATCAAACCCCGGCCATCCTGGCCCGCCGTGCCCGCAAGCCCGCCATCAACGAGGGACCAAGGGCCGTGAGGGCTGAGCCGAGTACCACCAACACCGCACCGCTGTAGCCCAACCCATTGATGTCTTCGGCCTGGACATAATCAGGCCATAACCAGGCGGCGGTCGCCACGGAAGCAAAGGTCACCAACGGCGTGATCGCCAACGTCGCACTCACCCGAGACGCCTCCCAATGGGCCAGCGCTTCGGCGAAAGCACCGTACGCCACCAGCGTGTTCAGGCAGCAGGCCAGCAATAACCAACCTTGCAACGGGCTCAGCTGCAACGCCTCCATCGGATGCGCCCACGGCGTCACCAACAGTGCGCAGAACAGGTAAATCACCATCATCACTTGCAGTGAGTTCCACACCGTCAACAATTGCTTCTGGCTCAAGCCATAAAACGCCCAGACAGCCGACGCCAGCAGCACCGTGAGAATCCCCGCCGTGTAGTCGCCCAACGAGGTCAGCAACTCGATCAGCCGCTGATTGAAGAACAGGCCAAAGCCGATCAGCAGGACCAGTAAGCCTATCCCCTGCCCCAGACTGAAACGCTCCTTGAACAGGAAAATACTGCTGATCAGCAGCAGGACCGGCCCCATCTGGATCACCAGCTGTGTGGTGCCGGGGCTGAGCATTTTAAGGCCGATCAAATACAGCACGTAGTTGCCCACCAACCCACAGACCGCAAGTGCCACGAGCCCCTTACCTTTGCGCCCCAGCACGTTGAAACTTGGCAGGCGCCCTACCGATGCCAGCCAGATAAACAGCAGCGAGCCGGAAACCAGTAGCCGAAACCAGGTCACCGTGACCGGATCCATCACTTGCAATACTTGCTTGAGCTTGACCGGCAGAATGCCCCACAGCACCGCTGTCACCAACGCCAGTGACAGACCGTACAACCAGCGCCCAGAAGAGACATGCATCGCAGATAATCCTATAAACGAGCCGTGAAAAGGCAGTACAGCAGAGCCGTCATTCTAGACGCGGTTTGGCCTGCGACACAGGGACAGTTGCGCGCAGAGATTTCCGGAAAGTGTGTTAATTGATGGCCGCCGGCCACTTATCCGATGTATTCCTGCCCGCTATTGGCAAGATTTAAACTAGGCTTTGTCCGCCACCACAGCTGTCCACTACGTCCAATCCCAGGAAACGACCATGTTCGGAAAGCGCGCACAGGATCCAGTCCCGACCGTCCACTACCGCTGTGATCGTGTTTCGCTGGTCAATGGGCAGTACTTTTTCAGTACCCGGGAAAACACCCTGGAAGGCCCGTTCCCAAGCCGCACCGATGCGGAGCGTGAAACCGATGCCTATATCCAGCGAATGCGGCGGATCAAGGCAGAGCAACAGTCCTCACTGAACGGTTGATGCTCAAAGATGGTTGCGCTGATAGGTGTCCTCGCCCATCGCTGCAATTTGCCCGTCGATCAGGGCCTCGAAAGGCCGCAATAGCGCCTCGAACGTTTTTGGCGCCTCTAACGTCTGCAATGCCTGGACAATGGCTTCTACTGTCGACAGCGCACCCGGCCCCGGCGCTTTACGCAGTCGATAGCGTGAAGGCATGGTTTGCGCCAGAGTCACCCGGGGTAGGGCCGCCAGCAGTGGATTGAGGTGCAGTAACTTGCGCGCCTTACGCCAAGTGCCGTCCGGTACGACCAACAACATCGACCTACTTCCCGCCTCACCGCCTTCGCTCCGGTAAGCCTCCAACGGCTGCGCATCGTCGGCGGGGAACAGCAGCCTTGCCTGATAACCGGGCGGGTTCAGTAGTGCAGGCAAGTCATCGAACACTTCCCCCACAATCAATTCGGCATTGTTCAGCCCAAGCGCCGCCAGCCGTGCCGTGTTCAGGGCGTGATTGACTTCGCTCGGGTGCTGCAAAATCAGCACCCGGGTGCGGCTGTCGAGTTGCGGGATCAGCGCACACAGGCAATGAGTTTCAGGTCGCAGGCAGCGGGCGCATTGGGCGCGGGACATAGGTTCTCCTCAGCTCTGATTGAGCTGCGCCTTGAGCAAATCACGGAAAGTCTGGATCAACGGTTCGCGACTACGGCCACGGCGCACGATCATCGAGAACGGCGCCTGGTAGCCGAACGTCGCGGGCAGCAACACCCGCAGATGACCGGAGTCTGCCCAGGCTTGCGCGTAATGCTCCGGCAGGTAGCCGATATAGGCGCCGGACAGCACCAGAATCAGCTGCGCTTCCATACTTTCCACGGTCGCAGCGCTGTGCTTGAAGCCATGCCGCGCCAGCTCGGCCTGGCTCCAATAACCACGCCCGACCATGCGCTGCTGAGTGATGACTTGCTCGGGGATGCGCCGCTCGGTAAACAATGGATGGCGATTGCTGCAATACAGCCAGTGTTGCTCGCGGTACAACGGCTGATAGACCAGCCCGCTCATGCGCGTGGAGAAGGCGCCGATGGCCAGATCGAGGCGATTGTCCTGCACGCCGAGCTGCAATTCGTAGGGACTCATCACTGACAGGTGCAGATGCACCGCTGGATGTTCCTGGCTGTAGGCTCCAATGGCTTCGGCGAACGGCAGTGCGCGGTCACTGACGGTGGAGTCGATTACCCCGAGGTTGAGCGTGCCACGCAGTTCGCCTTTGAGGGCGGCGGCGTATTGCTCGAAATCCTCCAGCTCACCGAGCAAACGCAGGGTCTCCTGATGGAACAGCTCGCCCTTGCTGGTCAAGCTGAAACCGCCCCGCCCGCGATGGCACAACACCAGCCCCAAGGCCGCTTCGAGCTGACTCATGTAGGTGCTGATGGCCGAGGTCGACAGGTTGAGTTCCTGCTGAGCGCTGGCAAAACCCTGATGACGCACCACGCTGACGAAGATGCGCAACAGTTTCAGGTCGGGTAACGCGTTGGCCATGAGGGTTCCGGGTGATTAGCAGGAAGACACACATCCCCCTGTAGCTATGTCAGAGTTTAAGCGATAGTTTAGAAATCTCTGAACTAAGTATTTTGCCTCAGCGATTCTTTCAATCCTTCGTACTTTGCAAAATCCGCCTAAATCTCAACAACGATGAGGCAATCCCGTGGAAAAGATTTTTCACCAACCACTGGGCGGCAACGAAATGCCGCGCTTCGCCGGCATCGCCACCATGATGCGTCTACCCCACCTGCAATCGGCTGCTGGCCTGGATGCGGCCTTTGTTGGCGTCCCGCTGGACATTGGCACCTCGCTACGCCCTGGCACCCGCTTCGGACCGCGTGAGATTCGCGCCGAGTCGGTCATGATTCGCCCGTACAACATGGCCACCGGTGCTGCACCTTTCGATTCCCTGTCCGTGGCCGATATCGGCGACGTGGCGATCAACACCTTTAACTTGCTGGACGCTGTGCGCATCATCGAAGAGTCCTACGACAAAATTCTCGAACACGATGTCATCCCTCTGACACTGGGCGGTGACCACACCATCACCCTCCCCATCCTGCGCGCCATGCGTAAAAAGCACGGCAAGGTTGGCCTAGTGCATATCGACGCCCACGCTGACGTCAACGATCACATGTTTGGCGAGAAAATCGCCCATGGCACAACCTTCCGCCGCGCAGTAGAAGAAGGCCTGCTCGACTGTGATCGTGTGGTGCAAATTGGTCTGCGCGCTCAGGGTTATACCGCCGAAGACTTCAACTGGAGCCGCAAACAGGGCTTCCGTGTGGTTCAGGCCGAAGAATGCTGGCACAAATCCCTCGCCCAACTGATGACTGAAGTCCGTGAAAAAGTCGGCGGCGGTCCGGTGTACCTGAGCTTCGATATCGACGGTATCGATCCCGCGTGGGCACCCGGCACCGGCACCCCTGAAATCGGCGGCCTGACGACTATCCAGGCAATTGAAATCATCCGTGGCTGCCAGGGCCTCGACCTGATCGGTTGCGATCTGGTAGAAATCTCGCCACCTTACGACACCACCGGCAATACCTCGCTGCTGGGCGCTAACTTGCTGTACGAGATGCTCTGCGTACTCCCCGGCGTTGTGCACCGCTGAGGGATGACCATGAGCGACCGTGATGATGTCCTGCAAGCCGCCGCCGACCTAGTGACGGCGTTTGCAAACAATGATCACGAAGCCTACTTCAGCGCCGATGCCAGCTTCGTTTTTTCCCCCTCGAACAACCGCTGTTGACGCGCGATGCCTATCAGGCGTTGTGGGACAGCTAACGGCTGGAGGGGTTTGAAGTACTCCGCTGCGTTTCCAGTAATGCTCACGTCAGTCTGCAAGGCGACGTCGCGATTTTTATCCATGACGTTGCCACCGAGCTGCGCATGCAAAGGGAGCAAAGCCTTAGCCAAGAGCGCGAAACCATTGTGTTCCGCCGACAACACGCCACTGAAAAACAACAAGAAGGCCGTTGGCTGGCCTGCTACGAACATTTGTCCGCACTCCCATAAGGCTGACACCTCCTTAGCCCAATGAAATGATCGGAGCAGATCATGAATAACAACAAAAACGACCAAAGCATCAACAGCATCGAGACGTTCGGGGTTGGACAGATCCCCGATCACGCACGTACCGCAACCCCCCGCGATCTGTTCCGGATGATTTCTGGTGGGTCCAATACCTTCTGGTTTGTTCGCGATTCTGGTGCTGACCGCGTGCATCTAAGGCTTCCGCTTCCTGCTGTGGGTCAACAAGATCGCCGTGTGGAGCGCCAGCCTGTTATTCCTGCTGGGCATCTTCGCCTTCGCCGGCCTATACGACATCAACTTTGCCGGCAGCGTCAGCTTGGGCAAAGAAGGGTTCTGGGCAGCCTCTATCGGCTCTGCATTGGTCGCCATGAGCTATCCGATTTCCTTCGGCGCGTTCCTCGGCGACTGGTCGCGTTACATACCCCGCGACACGTCGAAAACCAGAATAATGCTGGCCGTGATCATCGCTCAGGCTGCTACGCTGATTCCATTTCTGTTTGGCCTGGCAACGGCGACCCACGCCACCAAGACAACAAAGCCGCTGATACCGCCACGCTGCGACAAACCGTCTGATCCATCAACGCTCGCGGCGGGCCTGCCTGTGTGACCCTGCCTGCAGCGACGCCACGTCAGATTCTCGCTTCAACATAAAAAAAATAATAGGAAACTCTCCATGGCTTTAGATATTTTCGTCGTCCTCATTTATGCCGCGGGCATGCTAGTGCTCGGCTGGTACGGCATGCGCAAAGCAAAAACCCACGAAGACTACCTGGTCGCTGGGCGTAATCTGGGCCCAACCTTGTACATGGGCACCATGGCGGCCACCGTCCTCGGCGGCGCGTCTACCGTTGGCACCGTACGGTTGGGGTATGTGCACGGGATTTCCGGTTTCTGGCTGTGCGCGGCCTTGGGCCTGGGGATCATCGCGCTGAACCTGTTCCTCGCCAAACCGCTGCTCAAACTGCGAATTTTCACCGTCACTCAAGTGCTGGAAAAGCGCTATAACCCGATGGCCCGTCAGGCCAGCGCGGTGATCATGCTGGCGTATGCACTGATGATCGGCGTGACCTCGATCCTCGCCATCGGCACCGTGATGCAAGTGCTGTTCGGTTTACCGTTCTGGGTATCGGTTTTGCTCGGCGGCGGTGTCGTGGTGGTGTATTCGGCGATTGGCGGCATGTGGTCGCTGACCCTGACCGACATCGTTCAGTTCGTGATCAAGACCGTTGGCCTGATGTTCATCCTGTTGCCGATCTGCCTGTACCGCGTTGGCGGCTGGGATCAACTGGTCGCCAAGCTGCCAGCATCGAGCTTCAGCTGGACCACCATCGGCTGGGACACCATCATCACGTACTTCCTGATCTACTTCTTCGGCATTCTGATCGGCCAGGACATCTGGCAGCGTGTGTTCACCGCACGCACTGACAAGATCGCCAAGTACGCGGGCTCCATCGCCGGGGTTTACTGCATTTTTTACGGTCTGGCCTGCGCCCTGATTGGCATGGCCGCTCATGTATTGCTGCCGGATCTGGACAACGTCAACAACGCCTTCGCCGCCATCGTTAAAGTCTCGTTGCCCGACGGTCTGCGTGGCCTGGTCATCGCCGCAGCCCTGGCCGCCATGATGTCCACCGCCAGCGCCGGTTTGCTCGCAGCATCGACGACCCTGACCGAAGACCTGCTGCCACGCCTGCGCGGCGGCAAACAGTCGAGCCTGGGCATCAATCGCCTGTTTACTCTGCTCACCGGCCTTGTGGTACTCGCTATCGCGCTGGTCGTGAACGATGTGATCAGCGCCCTGACCCTGGCCTATAACCTGCTGGTGGGCGGCATGCTGATTCCATTGATCGGCGCAATCTACTGGAAGCGGGCGACCACCTCGGGGGCAATCACCAGCATGGCACTGGGTTTCCTGACCGCGCTGGCGCTCATGCTCAAGGATGGTTTCGACGCCAACACACCGATCTACTACAGCCTGTCGGTCGGTTTGATCAGCTTCGTGGTGGTCAGCCTGTTGTCACCCCGCCCCATGACAATGGCTAATACGGTCAAACCCCGCACGGCGTGAGTCCGGATTACCTTGAGCGGGTGGCACGCTTGGCGTCCACCTGCTTTTTTTGGCGCAGAAGAAAGAACCTCGATGAAAATCGTCGCACGGAGGCCACTTCCCGAGCTTTTCAGGGGCGCGCCTGCAAGAGTTGATTGACCGGTGGATGCACGAGCACGCGGCCCGGTAAATCCTTGCACCTGATACACCGCGGATTGAGCTAGCCTGATGGAGTAGCGGTCTACCCAAGCTATGGACCGCGCACGATTCCCTGGTTTCGGCAGTACCGGGTTAACTCTCTGGACATCGCAGAAACAGGGGCTTTCATGGAGCGGCCAGACATTCAGCAACGCGTCTACAACACCTTGGGTGTCATGCTGATCGATAAATCCGAGATACGCGAAAACGCAACGCTCAGAGACCTGGCGCTGGACGATCTCGAGGTAGAGGATTTACTCGATCAGCTGGAATTTGATTTCGACATCATCTTCCCGGCCCGCATCAAAGACCGAATATACAAAGTACCGGAGCATCTGACCCTGCAAATCCTGGTCGACGTAATTTTGGTGCTAAGCACAAACGATTGAAATTAAAAGGATTTTTGCGAGAGGTTTTAACGTAATGGCCTGGTTCTGCGGTTGATTTGATCAACAGCGAAACCGGGCCTTTTAATGCCTGCAGATGAAGCACTGTGACAATGAAACCGTCGATCACTTACCGACGCGGGCGTCGCCGTTCATCATCAGTGCGGATAGGAATGGGCTGGAGTTTTGGCCGTTCGATCAGGCCCAGGGCAACTCCGAGGTCATGGAGCCATTCTTGCAATTTACTGTTCATCACGCCCCCCTTCAGGGAAATACTCAACGACTGACATCCGCTAGCCGCGTCTTATTCATCATAGTTCCGGGACCTACTTTACGCCTGCTACAGAGTGTCGCGGAAAAGAATTTGTGACATATAACCTCATTTTACGCAGCGCTCGTCGTTTCGCAGTTCAAAGCCTCTGTCGCAGAGAGGTAAGCCCGGTCTTTCTGATCACCTGGTCAATCAGGCCCAGAGCTTAAACCGGCGGCGTATCCACTGCTCGCCGCTGACCAGCGTAATCCCCAACAGCACCAACACTGCTCCGATCACGAAGTTGAAGCTCAACGGCTCATTAAGCAGCAGCACGCCGAAGGTCACGCCAAACAGGGGTGTCATGAATGAGAACACCGCCAGATTTGACGCCAGGTAACGGCGCAGCAGCCAGAACCAGATCAAATAGCTGAAGAAGGAAACAACCAGCGCCTGAAACAGCACGCTGGCGACTGCGACAGGCGTCAGGGTCACATGACTGACCTGTCCATTACTGACGGCAATCACCAGCAAAGCGACAAAGCCGACCATCAGTTGATAGAACAAGGTCAGCGTCACCGGTGCTTCAGACAGCCGCGACGCCCGCACCACCACCGTGGTTGCGCCCCACGCCATGCCTGCAAGAACACCCAGCGCGTCGCCGATCAGCATATTGCGGTCCATGCCACTCAATGACAGACCGCCAACAAAGGCCGTGGTGATACCTGCGAACGCGAGAAAAATGCCCATCCATTGCAAGGTGCGCAAGCGTTCGCTGGGCAGCAACCAGTGCAGGCCCAGCGCAGTGAATACCGGTGCGGTATAAAGAAACACCGACATGTGCGCCGCCGAGGTTAATTGCAGGCCCTCGGAGATAAACAGAAACTCCAGTGCAAACAAGGCACCGGCAAGTAGACCGCCGCGCCAGGTACTGCTCATATGCCGCAGACCACCGCGCCAGATCATAAGAATGCCCACCAGCAGCGCGGCAATGCCCGAGCGGCCAGCCGCCTGCATGATGGGCGCGATATCCGGCGCAGCCCACTTGATCATCACTTGTTGCACGCCCCAGATCAGGCAGAGGCCCAGCATGACTTGCAGGGCAAAAGCATCGGCACTTTTACGCGGCGCACTCATGATTGAAGGTGATACAGGCTGAACATGGCAGATCCAGATAGGCAAAATGTTATGGATTATTGATCAATCGGTCGAAAAATGTATGGGCAAAAGCGACATCGGTTTATTTAAAAGGATCGATGACGACGGAGGAGATTGTCTTCGCGCACGGGCTGTCGATCTCTCCCAGGATCATTCAGGCAACTGCACCAACCCATCATCATCGGTCATGGCCCTTTCAAGCAGGTCCGCCGGCAAGTTTTTACTGGCGCGGGCGCCCAGTAGTTTCAGTTGCTCGCTGCGGCTGACCAGGTTGCCGCGCCCTTCGGTGAGTTTGTTGCGGGCAGCCCCGTACGCTTTGTCCAGCTGTTGCAGGCGATTGCCGACTTCGTCCAGGTCCTGGATGAACAGCACAAACTTGTCGTACAGCCAACCTGCCCGCTCAGCGATTTCCCGCGCATTCTGGCTCTGACGTTCCTGCTTCCACAGGCTGTCGATCACGCGCAAGGTGGCAAGCAAGGTGGTCGGGCTGACGATCACGATGTTGCGATCGAACGCCTCTTGAAACAGGTTCGGCTCCGCCTGCAACGCGGCGGAAAAAGCCGCTTCGATGGGCACAAACAGCAACACGAAGTCCAGGCTGTGCAAGCCTTCGAGTCGCTTGTAATCCTTGCCCGACAGGCCTTTGACATGGTTGCGCAAGGACAGCACATGCTGCTTCAACGCGGCTTGACCAATCACCTCGTCATCGGCGCTGACGTACTGCTGGTAAGCGGTGAGACTGACCTTGGCATCGACTACCACTTGCTTGTCGCCGGGCAACATAATCAGCACATCCGGCTGAAAGCGCTCGCCATCCGGACCTTTGAGGCTGACTTGCGTCTGGTACTCACGCCCTTTTTCCAGCCCTGCATGCTCAAGCACCCGCTCAAGAATCAATTCACCCCAATTACCTTGGGTCTTCTGGCCCTTGAGTGCGCGCGTCAGGTTGGTGGCTTCATCGCTCAAGCGCTGATTGAGCTGCTGCAGGCGCTCCAGCTCTTTGCCCAGCGAGAAACGCTCGCGAGCTTCTTGTTGATAGCTTTCTTCGACACGTTTTTCGAAGGACTGAATCCGCTCTTTCAGCGGGTTGAGCAATTGCCCCAGTTGCTGTTGGCTGGTCTCGGCGAAGCGCTGTTCGCGCTCATCGAAGATTTTCCCGGCCAGCTCGGCGAACTGCGCACGCAATTCATCACGCGACCCTTGCAGGTCGCTCAGACGCTGTTGATGGCTTTCCTGCTGCTCGCGCAATTCGGCACCCAGCGACGCGCAGCATGCGTCAAGACGGCGCAGTTCGGCTTCTTTGCCGGCACGCTCCAGGCTCCAGCCTTGAGCGGCTTCATGGGCGTTATCGCGCTCCTGGCGCAACAGCTCGACTTCCCGGCGCACCGCCGCAAGGTCAGCCTGTTTGGCCGCATTGGCGTGGCTCAGGTCACTGATTTCATCACGGCTGGCGTCGAGCTGGGCACCAAGACCATCTTGAGCCAACAGCGCATTACTCAGACGCTCGTCGAGCAACGCCGCGTCGGCCTGCTGCCGTGCCAGCCGTCGCTGCAGCTGCCAAGCCAAGGCCAACAACGGCAATGCCGCGCCAGCAAGGCCAAGCAGGAGGCTGGTCAGGTCCAATGCCATAAAAACTCCGGGGGTTATAACGTCTATGCACTGAGGGGGTATCGTGCCGGGCATTATGCTTAGAACAGACCGCCACGGCGACAGTCGGTATTCTCATCCGAGCCTGTTAATTCCAAAAAGAAATAGCAGACGCCGTTGATAAACGATCCTCCTCATGGAGGATTCTGCGAATCCCCCTACGCCAACCATGGCACCCGCGGACTAGAGCAAGCGCTTGGGACAATCCACAGAAGCTGTGGATAACTCAGTGGACAACCCACCGTGAACCTTCGCAAACGCCTATAGAACGTGGCCTGCGTTCAAACTGACGCTTTTTTCACCAATGAAAAAAAACGATGTTTTTCATTGACTTAATAATTCACCGCAAGAAATCAAGCGCTTGGGATCGGTTGTGACAGTGGCATGACAGGTTGTTGTGCCAGTGTGTACAACTCGATCACTGGCGGTTATAACGCGACCCTCGTTTTGACCCAACATCTGTATAGAACTCGGCGGACGACATTGCCCCCTACCCAGCCTGCTCCGCGCACCTGCAATTAATTTGATTAGCTGGCTTCCAATCCAAGACTCGATCCGCTATCATCGCGGCAGTTAGTACCAAGCTGAAAGTCAATTCTGGTCGAAACAGTCCCCCGGCAAACGCTTTTCCAATGTGAAAGTGTTGCCGACCACACGGGATCGACCACCTAGATGGTTTCCAGGCATGAACTCGACACACGGCCTTCCTGAATGACGGGAAGGGTGTAGCGCAGCTCTCATGCTCTGACTCAACCAACCTGCAGATTGATCAGGAACTTCACCCAGGGCCTCGAACCTTTGCCCTTGTTGTGTTGCCTGCCCTCCTAAGTACCTACCAGTCAGCCCAAGCGCCATACGATAAAGCGCGCTTCAAACTGTCTGCTTTGTTCCAGTCAGGTTCTTCGCCCCGCCGTGCTTTGCATTGGCCCGCGTTTTACTGGAACGTTTTTATTTTGCACGGTTTTATACCGTGTCGTTTGTAGGAAACACCCATAACCATGACTACTCATATCCAGACTCAGGATGCCATTCGCACCCTAACCAGCGCATTTGCTCCAATGAATTGCCTGATCATGGCCGCTCGCAAAGGCTGCTTCAGCTTCACCATCGTCAACGAACACGGCATCGCTCGTCACAGCGAACGCTTGTACCCTGATCAGTACTCCAGCGCCGAACCGCTGCAAGCCGTGATCGAGCGTACACGCCAGGCACTGGTTGCCTGACGGAATGCCAGCCGCTGGCTGAATCGCTCCATCAAAAAACCTCGCCTTTCAAGCGAGGTTTTTTATTGCCTGTGATTTACCCAGTGGCTGGACAGGCGGTCTCCAAGCCTGCTTCTCGCCTGGATTTTTGACCCTTTATCACCCGAGCAATGAGCATGAGCTAAGCACAAAGGGATATATACGCCATAATCCGCTGGCATAAATATTTTAAAAACAGCCCTTTACGCCCGAAATATGACACTACACTTCAACTCAAGCGGCCTAGGCTGCTTCCGGCGAGCCTGATCCGATTCACCGCTGCCACGCGCCACGGCCTCGCCGGCTCTAATTGCTTTACAAGGGATGTCACGAGGGCTTTATGGGAATCGCCGCCAGTGAACTGTGTCGATATGTGATCCGCCCCACGCTGATCTATCTTGGACGTTATTGCTCTACTGCGGAATCCTTGCTGCTCGGGGTCGCCGCCAGTCAATCGGCACTCGGCGAGGCACTGGACAGCCGGCGCGCTCATGGGCTGTACCGCATCACCGAAGTTCGTCACCAGCATCTCTGGGATGACTACCTGGCACTGGACCCGGAACGAGCCAGTCTCGTACGAGGCCTTGCCAGTCAGCATGCATTTCTCAAGGGACCGCACCTGGAACTGACCGTTAATCTGCGTTATGCCACCGCCATCGCCTGGCTGTTGATCGAAGCACAAGGTAAACCCTTGCCCGCTGAAAACGACGTGCTGGCCATGGCAAGAATTTGGCGTCAAACCTTCCAGCCACAGGGTCGCTTACGCGATTTCACTGCGGCCTGGCACTCCTGTGTAGCCCCCCTTCATCACGTCGCCTGAGTTTTTTCTCCAGCCGCAAGATCGCTGCAGATCGACGCACTTGGGCAAATTGTCCTACAAGAAGGCTCTATCTCGGGCCATTCAGGCTATGGCGCTTATACGAAAATGTTGGTAATTTCCGCCCCGTGATCAACACGGAGTTCTAATAATGAAAAAAGTAATGCTCAAGACCACACTTAGCCTCGCCATAGGCATGGTATCCACTCAAGTTTTTGCCTCAGGCTTCGCGCTCAACGAACAAAGCATCAGTGGGATGGGCACAGGTTTCGCTGGCCGCTCTTCGTCTGCCGAAGACGCCAGTACAGTATTTGGTAACCCGGCAGGCATGTCGCGCCTCAAGCGCCAACAAGTCACTGGCGGGATGGCGGCCATCGACGCCAAGACTGATATCTCCGATGCCCGCGGCAATCGCCCCGGCACCAACAAAGGTGATATGGTCCCATTCACCGCAGTGCCCATGGGTTTCTATGTCAAGCCAATCGATGACCATTGGGCATTCGGTCTGGGGGTCTACGCGCCGTTTGGCCTGATCACCGATTACGAAAAAAGCTTTCAGGGCCGCAACTTCGGCAGCAAAAGTGAAGTCAAGGTCGTCACCTTCCAGCCGACCGTCAGCTATGCCTTCAATGACAAGGTGTCTATCGGTTTCGGCCCGACATTCAACCGCATTTCCGGCAATCTGGAATCCGCGCTGAAGACCCGGTACTCGCCTAATGACGGCAGCGTCCAGATCAAGGGCGATGATATCGGCTATGGCTACAATATCGGTATTCTGGTTCAGGCGACTGACACCACGAGCGTAGGCCTGACCTACCACTCGAAAGTCAGCTATACGCTCAATGGCCACACCCAAATAGAAGCCGGTGCAGGCACACCTTCCCAAGTGCTGAAAAACGCTCGTTACGATGCATCCCTTGCAATCGAGACACCCGAGTCGGCAGACTTTTCGGTCACTCAAAGTCTGACTGACGACTGGAAACTGTATGCAGGTAGCACCTGGACTCGCTGGAGCCGCCTGAAAGACATCACTGCCGAAAATAAAGGAGTCACTGCCGCCACTGGTGGTGCCCTCGCCCCGACTGCATTCACCACCATCACGGAAGAGCAGAACTGGCATGACACCTGGGCCTACGCGCTGGGTACTTCCTACCAGTTGAACAAACAGTGGGTACTGCGTACCGGCCTGTCCTTTGACCAGTCGCCTACCAACAACACTAACCGTTCGCCGCGCATCCCAACAGGCGATCGTACGATCTTCAGTCTCGGTGCCGGCTACAGCCCAACCGAAGACCTGACAATTGACGTGGCTTACTCTTACCTCAAGGAAGAAGCCGTCAATATCAACCGTACTAACACACTTGGCCAAAACTACAGCGCCAAGTACGAAAACAGCGCGAACGGTTTCGGCGTAGGTGCAACCTACAGGTTCTGATTCGCGACGATCTGAAAGGCTCGTCAGCCGAACACGAAAAAGCCCTGCATCGTCACAGATGCAGGGCTTTTTTCATGGTCGCAGCTTGAAGCTCGGGCCATCAGGGTTTTGACGCGATGACTTGCTCGACAGCTGCAACAAAAGCGGCATCACCAGGCTTGGTAAGACTGGAAAAGTGGGCGATCACGTTACCTTGGCGGTCGATCTTGAATTGTCACGACGGCAACCCCACAGCCTTTATAGAGGTCAATGTCTCTGAAAGGTAAAATCCGCTTCACCCAATTGGATGCCTAGCAGGTACTCATGCCCAATTGCAGCGCACCCAGACCAACGTGCTGCCAGCCCCACCACACCAGCGCCAGCAGCAAAAAACCGAGGGTTATGCCACCGAGCCAAGGCCAGACGCTGTTCACAGCACCACGCCTTGAACCTGCAACCGCGCCACCGGCCTCTCGCGCACCGGCCAGTTCAGGGCAGCAGCCAGCAGGCTGAGAAGGATCGACACGTGCCAGATCAAATCGTAATTCCCCGTGCGGTCATACACCACGCCACCCAACCAGCCACCAAGGAAGGCACCCAATTGGTGGAACAAGAAGACGATACCACCGAGCATTGACAGGTTGCGCACCCCGAACAGGGTGGCAACCGTACCGTTGGTTAGAGGCACGGTGGAGAGCCACAGCAGGCCCATGGCGACGCCGAACAGGTAGGCCGTGGTCTCGCTCAGCGGCACCCACAGGAACAAGGCAATCACCACGGCGCGAATCAGGTACAGGCTGGTCAGCAAGCGTGGCTTGGACATACGCCCGCCCAGCCAACCGGCCGTGTAGGTGCCGAAAATATTGAACAGGCCAATCAGGGCCAACACCGTGGTGCCGACTTTGGCGGGCAGGTGTTGATCGACCAGATACGCAGGCAAATGCACACCGATGAAGACCACCTGAAAACCGCAGACAAAAAACCCCAAAGCCAAGAGCCAGAAACCCGAGTGGGTACAGGCTTCATGCAGGGCTTCACGCAGGGTTTGTTCGCCTCCAGTGAGTGGCGTCGGCACATCTTTGATCATTGCAACCAGCGGCAGAATCATTGCTACCAGCACGCTCAGCACCAGCAATGCCCCCGACCAGCCAAGCCAGCCAATCAGGCCGAGGGAGCCGGGTAACATGGCGAATTGACCGAATGAACCGGCCGCACTGGCGATGCCCATGCCCATGCTGCGTTTCTCGGGTGGCAGCGCTCGACCGACCACGCCCAGAATCACCGAAAACGAGGTGCCGGACAAACCGATACCAATCAATACACCGGCGCTCAGGGACAGGGACAACGGCGAATCGGCCATGCTCATGCACGCCAGGCCCACGGCATAAAGAATCCCACCGACAAACACCACTTTCGCCGCGCCGAAGCGATCCGCCAGTGCGCCTGCGAACGGCTGGGCCAGGCCCCAAATCAGGTTCTGGAACGCAATCGCAAAGGCAAATACCTCACGCCCCCAACCGAACTGAGCACTCATGGGCGCCAGAAACAAACCGAAGCCATGCCGCACACCCAGGGACAACGCGAGGATCAACGCACTCCCCAGCAAAATCCAACCACTGGTACGCCAGACCGATGTCATTTTTATTCTCCGGCTCGCTCATCAAGCCCTGCAAAGTAGGCGTATTAGGCCCGTAATCCAACCGACGAAAACTACGCTTCACGCACAACGACTGTCAATGAGCCAGACAAGGAGGGAGATGGTGGCTGACGAGAAGCCTCCGCAACAGGACGCGTAGTTGCAGGCCTACCCTTATCAAAAAAATGTAACTAATTGAAAAATAAATAAAATCTCTATAGAGACGCTGATCCCGGTAGGAGCTGATTTGTCTGCGAATAAGCCCGGCACGGGCTTCCGGCGGGGCTGGGTCTCCCACAGAGAATGCGATCAATCACACAATTTGGCTGAGACAGGAACACTGTGGAATCAGGCTTGCCTAGGCATAAACCAGCGCCAACACCACCAACACTGCCACTTCCAGTAATTCCAGGAGCGCGCCAGCGGTGTCGCCGGTGGTGCCGCCGAGTCGGCGTAGCATCAGGTGCCGTAGCCAGAAGAAACAGACACACGCCACCAGCAGAGCGATCAGACCGCTCACTCCCGCCAGTAACACACACACCACTACGCTCGACAGCAAGACCTGCTTGCCCAACGTACGTGGCAGGTGATCGGCCAGTGCTTGCCCCAACCTGTCTCTTATACACATCT
>NZ_JASJVE010000025.1:0-62602 GCF_036346185.1 Pseudomonas sp. 10C3
GTGGTAATCCAGCCGGAGCGTAAAACCTGCTCGACGGCGGCAATTTCTTCGTCACCGATACTCGGGCGGGAAAAGGGCAGGAAACTTTGATTCATAGGATCCTCTAGCGCAGGAAAGCATTGCGGTTTAAGAAGCGAGCCGTCTGCAATATCCACAGATACTGTTTACTTTGAAAATACGGGGCCGCGCTGACAGCGTCGGTAACGGCGCCGCGACACAATTGTTCGCGCAAATCATAGTTCAGGAATCGTGAAAATTACGTTTACCTTCAGCGGGATGGCGCGAACTCTATTACATGACCGTTTTGCGGAGCTGCGAGCGCAGGGCGATTCGCACGAGACAGTTTAACTTAACGCGAAAAGGTGCAACAGCAGTATGCGCGTCAAGCTAGTTCAGTAGAGTACTGAGTCCGCGCGCAGACTGTACCGTCAGACCTTTCCTACAATAGCGGAGCTAACCTGAACAAATACTGTCCATCCAGCGGCAAATATTTTTGCATCGTGCCCTGGGATGTGTTGAATACAGCCGGTCTGCTTAAGGTCGTTCATTAACGTGGGCAAAAAAGTATTTTCGGGGGTGGCCTGTTACGATCCTGTGCGAATCAGTTAATAAGCCTGCTCTAGGTCGAATGAATAATCGTTCTCGTTACGTTACCTTGGTCGGCGAATGCGAAACAGAGCGATTACCCTGTTCTTGCAATCAAGAGCATTGAATTGACCGTTCTCTAAGTGCGGCAGTGTGGAAGGGTCGAGCGTCAATGTGTCAGTTTGAAGGTATGCAATTGCCTGGGTGCATGCATTTGACTGTTAGTGGACGACGAGGAAAACCGCTTTATGCAAACAGCCTATACCGTCCTTATTTTGCTGATGCTGGTCGGTGTGTCGCGGTTGGTGGCCCGGTTGATTCCGTTGCCGTTGCCACTGTTGCAGATCGCTGCCGGGGCGTTGCTGGCTTGGCCGACGCTGGGTTTGCATGTCGCGCTCGACCCTGAACTGTTTTTGTTCTTGTTTCTGCCACCGCTGCTGTTCTCGGATGGTTGGCGTATGCCCAAGCGCGAGTTGTGGCGTTTTCGCGGGCCGATTCTTACCTTGGCAGTGGGGCTGGTATTGTTCACGGTGGTGGGCGCCGGTTTCTTTATCCATTGGCTGATACCAACCATCCCCTTGCCGGTGGCCTTCGCCTTGGCGGCCGTGCTGTCGCCGACCGATGCCGTGGCGGTGTCGGCGATTGCTCAGGATCGGCTGCCCGCGCCAATTATGCATATGCTCCAAGGCGAGGCTTTGATGAATGATGCCTCCGGCCTGGTGACCTTCAAGTTTGCTTTGGCGGCGGCGGTGACGGGCGTGTTCTCGCTGGCCAGCGCCAGCCTGACATTTGTCCTAGTCGCCTGTGGCGGCTTGGCCATCGGCGTAGCGCTGAGCTGGCTGGTGGGGCGTTTGCGTGGCTGGATGATTGCCCGGGGCTGGGATGACCCTGCGACCCATGTAGTGTTCATGTTGCTCCTGCCCTTCGCTGCCTATGTATTGGCTGAACGCTTGGGCGCTTCGGGGATTCTGTCAGCCGTGGCCGCCGGTATGATGCAAAGCTGGCTGGATCTGCTGCCGCGACAGACCAGTACGCGGCTGCTTAATCGTAGCGTCTGGGCACTGCTGGAGTTTGCTTTCAATGGCTTGATTTTCCTGCTGCTGGGCCTGCAGTTTCCGGACATCATCAAGGCCGTCGCCAGCCATGAAGTGTCGCTCTGGCCAACCCTGTTGTGGCGTTGCCTAGATGTATTGGCGATTTTTATGGTGTTGTTGGCGTTACGTTATGTGTGGGTGCAGAGCGTCTGGCGGCTGATGGTCGGCTTGCGGCGCTGGGGTGATCGCGGCGAATCATCGCTTGAGCTGACGGCGCGCTCTGGCTGGCTGCTGACCGTGGGTGGCGTGCGAGGGGCCGTGACGCTGGCGGGTGTGATGTCCGTGCCGCTGTTGATCAGTGCCGGGGCAGACTTTCCTGAGCGTGATCTGCTGATCTTTATCGCCGCAGGCGTCATCCTGCTGTCATTGATTGCAGCCTGCATCGCTTTGCCATTGTTGCTGCGCGGTGTCGCTAAAAGCCCGGACCACGCGATGAAACGCGAGGTTCGAGAGGCATGGAAGCATACCGCTGAAGCGGCGATTCACGCCCTGGAAGCTGAGGACCTGGCCGACACCGGCGTCATCCCCGACGCTGCGCAAGCCGCTTTGGCGATGGAAGTCAAAGCGCGGATCATGTCCGAATACCGCCATCACCTCGAGGTGTTCAACGACACCTCCGAAGCGCAGGCGCTGGCTTGGCAAATGGACCAGCTGGAACGACGCCTGCGTTTGCACGCGTTGCGCGCGCAGCGCCTGGAACTCTATAGCCTGCGCCGTCATCACCGGATCGGCGACGACGCGCTGCGTCAGATATTGGGTGAGTTGGACCTGAGTGAGGCGAATCTGGGGCCGGTTAAATAGCCATCAACTTATCTTTTTGGATAAGCCTTGCGCATGAAGGCTTTGTCTTTATCGCTGATCATCGCATTGAGGCCCACTTCCCAATCGCCGATCGTAATGGTGTTAGGCACCGGATAATGCATGATCGACTGCTTGTCGTAAGCGGTGTAGGTCGTTTTGTCTGATTCGAATTTGCGAAGCACCGATTCATCGACTTCTTCGGCGGAATGACCGGCTTTCGCGTAGTGTTCGTACACCTTCGACACGTCCCAAGGAATATCGGCTTCCGGGTGCTGATGTTCATGCTCGGCCCCCAGCGCATGGCCAAACTCGTGCATGACGGTGTATCGGAACTTCGGGTCCGATGGTTTTACACCCAGCACCATCGTAGGAGTCCACGGGTCGTTGGCCTTGGCATCGGTCCCGATCAGGGTGTAGTTCGCGCTGGAGGCAGTCGTGATTCGGATGTCACCTTTACCATAGCCCGGCGTGTTTTCCCGGCCATCAATAAACTCGAACGTCAGGTTTACAGAGGCTTGCCACTGGTTGATAGCGGCAATAATGGCTTGTTTGTGGGGTTCGGGCAGGTCCTCATCGGTAAAACCGATTTTCAGGGTGCGGCCATTGGCCCAGAACCTGGAAAAATGCCCGACGGCCCGCTTGCGGCGACTGCCGGGAACAGATACCCCGGCATTGTCAGGGTTCTCTTCGATGGCGGTCTCATAGGAAACCTGTTGGTCCCTCAAGCGGCGGGCGTTGCAGAGTCGTAGTTCGTTCATGGTGAAACTCCAGGGTAGGCGGAGTCTCATTGTTCTCTGTGGCGAGCTGACCGAGGCTGTACATAGTTATCGCGGTTCGCTGTAGCGGCCAGTGTGTTGGCCGCTACAGATTTCGTGATCAGCCTTTGATGAAATCCCGAATACGCGTGGCCGCTTCGACGCATTCGGCCAGAGGTGCAACCAGCGCCATGCGTACACGTCCGGCGCCGGGGTTGAAACCGTCGACTTCGCGGGACAGGTAGGAGCCCGGCACCACGGTGACATGCTCGGCTATATACAGGTCGCGGCAGAACTCAGTGTCGTCGGTCCCGACATTCGGCCACAGATAAAAACCACCGTCGGGACGCTGTACGTCGAGCACCGGGGCGAGGATCTCCAGCACGGCGTCGAACTTCTCCCGATACAGCGTTCGGTTGGCGCGTACGTGCTCTTCGTCATTCCATGCGGCAATACTCGCCAGCTGGGTTTGAACCGGCATGGCGCAACCGTGATAGGTGCGATAGAGCAAAAAAGCTTTAAGGATGTCGGCATCGCCGGCCACAAAACCTGAGCGCAAGCCGGGCAGGTTCGAGCGTTTGGACAGGCTGTGGAATACCACGCAACGTTTGAAGTCTTTGCGCCCCAGCGCCACGCATGCACTCAGCAGGCCTGGTGGCGGAGTCTGTTCGTCAAAGTACAGCTCGCTGTAGCACTCGTCGGCGGCGATCACAAAATCATGTTCATCAGCCAGGGCGATCAGCTTTTTCAGGGTTTCCAGTGGCACCAGTGCGCCAGTTGGGTTGCCGGGCGAGCACAGGAACAGGATCTGGCAGCGCTTCCAGACGTCTGCGGACACTGCATCGAAATCCGGGTTAAAACCATTTTCCGCCAGGCAGGGCAGGTAATGGGGCTGTGCGCCGGCCAGCAAGGCTGCGCCTTCATAGATTTGATAGAACGGATTTGGACTGACTACCAGTGCGTCGTCGCTGCGGTTGACCACGGTCTGGGTGAAGGCGAACAAGGCTTCGCGAGTCCCGTTGACCGGTAACACATGACGCGCCGGGTCGAGCCAGCCGGTGGGCACGTCAAAACGGCGCTCACACCAGGCGGTGATGGCTTCGCGTAGCGCCGGGATGCCGAGCGTAGTCGGGTAAACCGCCATCTGATCGAGGTTGGCGGCCAGCGTTTCAGCGACGAACGCAGGCGAGCGGTGCTTGGGTTCGCCGATGGACAGCGCGACAGGGCGTTTATCGGCATTGGGCGTCACGCTGCCAAGTAAGGCGCGGAGTTTTTCGAAAGGGTAGGGCTGGAGCTGCTGCAAGGCGTTATTCATGGGGTGTAGGTCTCAGTGAGCGTGGCGCCCGGGAGTGGGCCGGGCGCCGTTGAGTCGAAACGTAAAGGTGGGCCTGCAATGGCGTCATTCAGATACTGAGGCGCATCTCTGCGTGAGGCTCATGATTGACGCTCAATTGCTCGACGATAGCGTCCTGAAGTCGGCTGCACAGTTGTGGATCGGACAGCGGCTGATTGTTCGCGTCAGTGATGAAAAAAACGTCCTCCACCCGCTCGCCGAGCGTGGCGATTTTCGCGTTTTGCAATGACAGGTCGAACTCCAGGAAGATTTTGCCGATTCGCGCCAGCAGGCCAGGGCGATCAGGTGCGCTCAGTTCCAGGATCGTGACCGGGCGTTGTGCGTCGGTGTGGATCGTGACCTGTGGCGCGAAGGCAAAATGCTTGAGCTGGCGGGGTACCCGGCGCTGGATGATGGTCGGGTAGTCATCGGGGTTGCGCAGGGCCTCGGTCAGCCCTTCGCGGATTTGCTTGATCCGTACAGGGTTGTCGCCAATTGAGCCGCCATCGTTATCGAGCACGATGTAGGTGTCGAGGGTGAACTGGCTGCTGGAGGTGATGACGCGGGCGTCATGAATGTTCAGGTTGAGCTGATCCATGGCGGCCACGGTCACGGCAAAGAAGTCATGCTGGTCGGGAGCGTAGATGAAGATTTGAGTGCCGCCCTCGAACTCGCGCTGAGTGGTTTCCTTGATCAGCACCAGCGGGCCGCCATCGGCAGGCTGCTGCAGGATTGCATCGCTGTGCCAGGCCACATCGCCAGCGGTGTGCCGCAGGAAATAATCATCCCCAAGCTGCGCCCATAGTTGCTCGACGTCATCCGGGTCGATACCGCTGCGAACGAGAATGTCCAGCGCGGCACTTTGCGTACGACGAATCTGCTCTTCACGGTCGACAGGGTTCTCCAGGCCGCGACGCAGTGCGCGTTTGGTCTCGGTGTACAGCTGGCGCAACAAGCTGGCGCGCCACGAGTTCCACAGCGTTGGATTGGTTGCGTTGATATCGGCCACGGTCAGGACGTAGAGGTAATCCAAGTGGGTTTCATCGCCAACGAACTGGGCGAAATCATGGATGACCTGCGGGTCGGACAAGTCCTTGCGCTGGGCGGTGGTCGACATCACCAAATGGTTTTGCACCAGCCATACGATCAGGCGGGTGTCCCAGATCGGCAGTTGATGGCGTTGGCAAAAGACTTCGGCATCGATAGCGCCCAGTTCCGAGTGGTCGCCACCGCGGCCTTTGCCAATATCGTGATACAGCCCTGCCAGGTAGATCAGTTCGGGCTTGGGCAGCTTGACCATAATCTTGCTAGCCAGCGGAAACTTGTCTGAGGTCTGAGTGTATTGCAGCTTACGCAGGTGCTTGATCAGGTTCAGGGTGTGCGCGTCGACGGTATAGATATGGAACAGGTCGTGCTGCATCTGGCCGATGATATGGCCGAATTCCGGCAGGTACAGACCCAGAATCCCGTAACGGTTCATCCGGCGCAGATTGCGATGGATGCCGAACTCGCACTTGAACAGCTCGATAAAGAGACTGGTGTTGCGAATGTCGTTACGGAACTCGTCGTTGATCAGGTGCCGATGTTCGCGCAGCAAGCGAATCGTGTCGGCGCGAACGCCCTTGATTTCCGGGTGCTGAGCCATCAGCACGAAAACTTCCAGTATCGCGAAGGGGGTGCGCTTGAAAACATTGGGGTGGGAGGCTTCGATGTAGCCATCATGCAGCTGGAAGCGCGAATTGATCGGCTGAGTCGTGCCGCTCCCTTCCTCTGAAAGAATGACTTCTTCAAAGTGCTGAATGATCAGATCACTCAGTTCGGCAATGCTCATGACCACGCGGTAATACTTTTGCATGAAGCGTTCGATTGCTAGCTTCGCATCGCCGTCTTCGTAGCCGAGCAGGCGGGCGATGCTGCTTTGATGGTCGAACAGCAGGCGGTCTTCCGATCGGCCGGCAAGCATGTGCAAGGCGTAGCGCACCTTCCACAAAAACTCTTGGGATGAGGCGAGCAGAGTGTTTTCGCTTTCCAGCAGAAAACCTTCGCCCGCCAGCGCGTGCAGATTCAAGGTGCCGTACTGGCGACGGGCGACCCAGAGAATGGTCTGGATATCGCGCAAGCCACCAGGAGAGCCTTTGACGTTGGGTTCCAGGTTGTATTCGGTGTCGTTGTACTTGTGATGGCGGGCTTTCTGCTCTGCACGCTTGGCCAGGAAAAACTCTTTGCTCGGCCACATCCTGGCGGGGCTAGTGACATCAAGCATGCGCTGGCGCAGGCGTTCGGGGCCGGCAATCGTACGACTTTCCATCAAGTTGGTGATGATTGTCAGGTCGGCGATGGCTTCCTGTGCGCATTCATCGACCGAGCGCACACTCTGGCCGACTTCCAGGCCGATATCCCATAGCAACGTCAAAAAGCGCTCAATGGGCTCGCGAAAAACCTCGTGGTCGGCGCTGTCCAGCAGGATCAGCAGGTCGATGTCTGAATAAGGATGCAGCTCGCCGCGACCATAGCCGCCAACCGCCAGCAGGGCGATATCCGCCTCGTCGCTCCAGTCGAACTGTTCCCACACCTGCTGCAGGATGTGATCGACAAACCAGGCACGATCTTCGATCAGGCGCCGGATGTCGCGACCCGAGCGGAAACGTCCGTCGAGCACTTCGCGGGCCTGGCGAATGGCTTTCTTGAAAGCGGCAATGGGGCTCGCTTTCAAGGCCAGTTCGGCCTGGAACTGGCCGCGGTCGAATAATTCTGGATCCACCTGCGGCATTGAACGGCTTTCCTTCTATCTATCAGGCCTGACTTTAACGACGTGGTTTATACCGACGCGCTTACTGTCGATGTGCGGGCAATAGTGTCGTCGCTCCGCAGGGTGAAAATTTCATACCCGTCTGCCGTGACCAGGATCGTGTGTTCCCACTGGGCAGACAGCTTGCGATCCTTGGTGATCGCGGTCCAGCCATCGCCCAGCAAGCGGGTTTCGGCACGGCCTTGGTTGATCATGGGCTCAATGGTGAAGGTCATGCCTTCCTTGAGCTCCATGCCTGTGCCAGCACGGCCATAGTGCAGTACTTGCGGCTCTTCATGGAAGACCTTGCCAATGCCGTGACCGCAGTATTCGCGCACCACGGAAAAACCATTCTTTTCGGCGTGTTTCTGGATCACTTCGCCGATATCGCCAAGGCGAGCGCCTGGGCGAACCAGCTCAATGCCTTTATACATGCACTCTTGCGTGATTTTCGACAGACGCTCAGCCCACTCTGGCACTTTGCCAACATGGAACATTTTGCTGGTATCGCCGTGGTAGCCATCCTTGATTACCGTGACGTCGATGTTCAGGACGTCGCCATCCTTGAGCGGCTTCTCGTTTGGAATGCCGTGGCACACCACGTGGTTGATCGAGGTGCAGATCGACTTGGGGAAGCCCTTGTAGTTCAGCGGGGCCGGAATCGCCTTCTGCTCATTGACGATGAAGTCATGGCATATACGGTCCAGCTCGTCCGTGGTCACGCCAGGCTTGACGTAAGCGCCGATCATTTCGAGCACGTCGGCAGCCAGACGGCCGGCGATGCGCATTTTCTCGATATCCTCGGGGGTTTTGATGGTGACAGTCATAAAATTCTCTCGGCGCGGTGTGGCGCGGCTAAACACGTAAAACGCGATTCTAACAGACCGTCAGGCTGCGGGTGATCATCGCTTTATATATGCGCGAGGTGGCCCCGCGTGTACGGCGCAAAAGGACGTTTGCGGCGGTGCTTATTTCGTGTTCCGTTTTCCGGCCTTTTATGGTATAAAATGCGCCGCTTTCCTGGGTATGTCCCAGAAGCTTAAACCCACACACGTGTCGACACGATGACCTGGGTGCCCTCAGCTTGAAGCTGTTGGTTGGTCATTGGGATACGTGGAGGCCTAACCCGACTTATCAAGGAACTATCATGTCCCAAGTCAACATGCGCGATATGCTGAAAGCCGGTGTCCACTTCGGTCACCAAACCCGTTACTGGAACCCGAAAATGGGTAAATACATTTTCGGCGCACGTAACAAGATTCACATCATCAACCTTGAAAAAACCTTGCCTATGTTCAACGAAGCTCTGGCTTTCGTTGAAAAACTGGCTTCGGGCAAAAACAAGATTCTGTTTGTTGGCACCAAGCGTTCCGCTGGCAAAATCGTCGCTGAAGAAGCTGCACGTTGCGGCTCGCCTTACGTCGATCACCGCTGGTTGGGCGGCATGCTGACCAACTTCAAAACCATCCGTGCCTCCATCAAGCGTCTGCGCGAGCTTGAAATTCAGGCAGAAGACGGCACATTCACCAAGCTGACCAAGAAAGAGGCGCTGATGCGCACTCGCGATCTGGAAAAGCTGGATCGTAGCCTGGGTGGTATCAAGGACATGGGCGGTCTTCCTGACGCACTGTTCGTTATCGACGTTGATCACGAGCGCATCGCGATCACCGAAGCTAACAAGCTGGGTATCCCGGTTATCGGCGTAGTCGATACCAACAGCAGCCCGGAAGGCGTTGATTACATCATCCCAGGCAACGATGACGCCATTCGCGCCATCCAGTTGTACATGGGTTCGATGGCTGACGCTGTTATCCGTGGCCGCAACAACGCTAACGGCGGCACCGACGTGTTCGTCGAAGAAGCTCCAGCTGCCGCAGTCGTTGAAGGCTGAGTAGCAAACGCCTAGCGTTTACTCGGTACGCAAAAAGGGGGCCTGGCCCCCTTTTTGCCCCCTCGGAAACCATATGTTGGCGCCGCCTTGCAGTCATGTGCCGCAGCCAGCAGCGGTTTTCAAGAATTTGAACGCCCGTTCGGTCGGGTGGAATGGTTTTAAGACCTATCCAAGAGGAATTTGAAATGGCAGAAATTACTGCAGCGTTGGTCAAAGAACTGCGTGAGCGCACTGGCGAAGGCATGATGGATTGCAAAAAGGCCTTGACCAAGGCTGACGGCGACATCGAAAAAGCAATCGACGATATGCGCGCCTCTGGTGCCATCAAAGCCGCCAAGAAAGCAGGCAACGTTGCTGCTGAAGGCGCCATTGCTGTCAAAGTTGCCGAAGATGGCAAAAGTGCAGTGATCCTCGAAGTCAACTCGCAGACCGACTTCCTGGCCCTGCAGGACGACTTCAAAGAATTCGTGAACAACAGCCTTGAAAAAGCATTTGCTGAAAAACTGACTGACGCAGCTCCGCTGATCGTCGCTCAGGAATTGGCCCGTGAAGCTCTGATCGCGAAAGTTGGCGAAAACGTCAACATCCGCCGTCTGGCTCGGGTTGAAGGCGACGTGGTCAATGCTTACCTGCACGGTAACAAGATCGGTGTTGTTGTTGTCCTGAAAGGCGGTGACGCTGACCTGGCCAAAGACATCGCTATGCACGTTGCTGCCAGCAACCCTGAGTTCCTGCTGCCTTCGGAAGTTTCCGCAGAAGCTGTAGAACGCGAAAAAGCCGTGTTCATGAGCCTCAACGAAGACAAGATCAAAGGCAAGCCAGCCGAAATCGTTGAGAAAATGGTTGGCGGTCGCATTCAGAAGTTCCTGGCTGAAGCAAGTCTGGTCGAACAAGCGTTCGTCAAAAACCCGGAAATCAAGGTCGGTGAACTGGCCAAGAAAGCCGGCGCTGAAATCGTTTCCTTCACTCGCTTCCAAGTAGGCGAAGGCATCGAGAAACCAGTCGACAACTTCGCTGAAGAAGTTGCCGCACAAGTGGCTGCAAGCAAGCAATAAGACGGTTTCACACTGTCGCCCCGAAGAGGCTGCCCGCTCACGCGAGCGGCCTCTTCGTCAAATAGGTAAAAGGAATTTGTTTTCCTTGGGGAAGTGGCTTACAAGGCTGCATCCCCTGACGGTGTCGTACCGTCAGCTAGAGTAATCGCAGGCTGAAAACAGCTCGCACAGAATTTTTTTAAACGCCGCAGGAGAGATTCGCAATGGCTCAGCAGGGCAGTGGTTATCAGGCTCGCTATAAACGCATTCTACTCAAGCTTAGCGGCGAGGCCCTGATGGGCTCCGAAGAGTTCGGCATTGACCCGAAAGTCCTGGATCGCATGGCCCTTGAAGTTGGTCAGTTGGTCGGTATCGGGGTTCAGGTCGGGCTGGTTATTGGTGGTGGCAATCTATTCCGTGGGGCGGCCTTGAGTGCTGCCGGTATGGATCGGGTGACAGGCGATCATATGGGCATGCTGGCCACTGTGATGAACGCTCTGGCCATGCGTGATGCGCTGGAACGAGCTAACATTTCGGCTATCGTGATGTCGGCCATTTCCATGGTGGGCGTGACCGATCATTACGATCGTCGCAAAGCCATGCGTCATCTCAACGCCAAGGATGTGGTGATTTTCGCCGCAGGCACTGGCAACCCGTTCTTCACCACCGATTCGGCCGCTTGTCTGCGAGGGATCGAAATCGATGCCGACGTAGTGCTCAAAGCGACCAAGGTCGATGGTGTGTACACCGCAGATCCATTCAAAGACCCAAATGCCGAGAAGTTCGATCATCTGACGTACGATGAAGTTCTGGATCGCAAGTTGGGTGTGATGGATCTGACCGCTATCTGTCTGTGCCGCGATCATAAAATGCCGCTGCGCGTATTTAACATGAACAAGCCCGGCGCCCTGCTGAATATCGTACATGGTGGCGCTGAAGGAACCCTGATCGAGGAAGGCGAGCAATGATCAACGAAATCAAGAAAGACGCTCAAACGCGTATGCAGAAAACCCTGGAGTCCCTGGCTCACGCATTCAGCCGAATTCGTACTGGTCAGGCTCATCCCAGCATTCTGGGCGGTGTGATGGTGCCTTATTATGGCTCCGATACCCCTCTGAATCAGGTTGCGAACGTGACCGTCAAGGACTCGCGCACCCTGCAGGTCGTGGCATTCGAGCGCAATATGCTCGGAGCCGTCGACAAGGCTATTCAGAGTGCCGGGCTGGGCTTCAACCCGACGAACCTGGGCGAGCTGCTTCTGATCTCGATGCCGGCTTTGACTGAAGAGACCCGTAAGGGCTTCACAAAACAAGCTCGTGATGCTGCGGAAGATGCTCGGGTGGCTGTTCGTAACATCCGTCGCGATGCGTTGAGCCAGTTCAAGGATCTGATCAAAGAGAAAGAAATCAGCGAAGACGAAGAGCGTCGCGCTGCCGATGATATTCAGAAGCTGACGGATAAGTTCGTGGCGGATATCGAAACGGCAGTGAAGCAAAAAGAAGCGGATCTGATGGCTGTATAAAGGGCCTGGGCGTTTATGGATAAGACCAAGCAGGCGGCACCGTCATCGGTGCCGCGCCATGTCGCAATCATCATGGATGGTAATAATCGCTGGGCGAAAAAGCGTCTTTTGCCCGGTGTCGCCGGGCATAAAGCAGGCGTGGATGCTGTTCGTGCGGTCATTGAGGTGTGCGCTGAAGCGAAGGTCGAGGTGTTGACCCTGTTCGCTTTCTCCAGTGAGAACTGGCAGCGCCCGGCTGAGGAAGTCGGCGCTTTGATGGAGTTGTTTTTCACGGCTCTGCGCCGTGAGACCCGGCGTTTGAACGATAACGCGATCAGCTTGCGGATCATTGGTGACCGTTCACGGTTTCATCCTGAGCTGCAGGCTGCCATGCGTGAAGCTGAAGAGCGGACTGCCGGCCCCGGTCGTTTTGTGCTGCAGATTGCGGCTAACTACGGCGGACAATGGGATATTGCCCAGGCTGCCCAGCATCTGGCTCGCGAGGTTCAGGCCGGGCGTCTGCGTCCGGAGGAAATCACTCCTGAGTTGTTGCAGACGTGTCTGGCAACGGGTGATCAGCCATTACCGGACTTGTGTATTCGTACCGGCGGCGAACATCGTGTCAGTAACTTCTTGCTCTGGCAGCTCGCCTACGCCGAGCTGTACTTTTCCGACCTTTTCTGGCCGGACTTCAAACACGACGCCATGCGCACTGCGCTGGCAGATTTCGCTTCCCGCCAACGCCGCTTCGGTAAAACGAGCGAACAGGTAGAAGCTGGAGCCCGGGCTTAATGCTGAAACAACGAATCATCACCGCACTGATCCTGCTGCCGATTGCCTTATGCGGTTTTTTTCTGCTCGAAGGTGCAAGTTTTGCCCTGTTTATTGGCGTAGTGGTGACTTTGGGGGGTTGGGAGTGGGCACGTCTGGCGGGTTTTGCTGCCCGGCCTGCACGGGTTGCCTATGCTGCGCTAATCGCCGTCTTGCTGCTGTTGCTGCACTTGCTGCCAGGTCTGGCGCTTTGGGTTTTAGGTGCTGCAGTGCTGTGGTGGCTGGTGGCAACCATCCTGGTGCTGACCTATCCGGATACCAGTGCTTACTGGTCTGGCGCTGCCTGCAAGTTGATCATCGGTCTGTTGGTTCTATTACCCGCATGGCAGGGATTGGTTCTGATCAAGCAATGGCCTCTGGGTAATGGGTTGATCCTTGCGGTCATGGTGTTGGTTTGGGGTGCAGATATCGGCGCTTATTTCTCCGGGAAGGCTTTTGGCAAGCGCAAGCTTGCGCCCAGGGTCAGTCCAGGCAAGAGCTGGGAGGGTGTGTTCGGTGGTTTGATCGCCAGTCTGCTGATCACCGCGATTGTCGGAATGGTTCGCGGCTGGTCTGGCTCGCAACTCCTTATGGGCTTACTGGGCGCCGCAAGCGTAGTATTGATCTCGGTCGTCGGTGATTTGACTGAAAGCATGTTCAAGCGTCAGGCCGGCATCAAGGACAGCAGTAGTCTACTGCCGGGTCATGGTGGCGTGCTGGATCGCATAGACAGTTTGACTGCTGCCATCCCCGTTTTTGCGGTACTGCTCTGGGCTGCCAGTTGGGGGACGCTGTGAGTAAGCCTCAACAAATAACGGTCCTGGGCGCTACTGGCTCCGTTGGACTGAGCACGCTTGACGTCATCGCTCGTCACCCTGAGCGGTATCAGGTTTTTGCGCTCACAGGATTCAGTCGCTTGAAAGAGTTGTTGGCGCTGTGTGTGCGCCACTCACCCCGGTTTGCCGTGGTGCCCGACATTGATCTCGCTCGCGGTCTGCAAGATGATCTGGCGGCTGCCGGCCTTGATACACGGGTTCTGGTAGGTGAGCGCGGTTTGTGCGAGGTCTCGGCTCATCCTCAGGTCGATACCGTATTGGCGGCGATCGTCGGTGGAGCAGGGCTTCGTCCTACCCTGGCAGCTGTCGAGGCGGGCAAGAAGGTGCTGCTGGCCAACAAAGAAGCGCTGGTGATGTCCGGTGCGTTGTTCATGCAGGCTGTGCAGCGTAGCGGTGCCGTACTGCTGCCGATCGACAGCGAGCACAACGCGATCTTCCAGTGCTTGCCCAATGACTATGCCGGTGGCTTGGGTTCGGTCGGCGTGCGCCGTATTCTGTTGACCGCTTCAGGCGGTCCGTTTCGTGAAACGCCCTTGTCTGAATTGATGTATGTCTCTCCAGAACAGGCGTGCGCCCATCCTAATTGGTCAATGGGGCGCAAGATTTCTGTAGACTCCGCCAGCATGATGAACAAAGGGCTCGAATTGATCGAAGCCTGCTGGCTGTTCGATGCGCGGCCCGATCAGGTTGAAGTGGTTATTCATCCGCAGAGTGTGATCCATTCCATGGTTGACTATGTGGATGGTTCGGTGTTGGCTCAGCTTGGTAACCCGGATATGCGTACGCCGATTGCTCATGCGCTGGCCTGGCCGAATCGGATTGATTCGGGTGTTGCGCCGCTGGACCTGTTCAGTATTGCGCGCCTGGATTTCCAGGCCCCGGATGAACAGCGGTTTCCATGCCTGCGTCTGGCACGGCAGGCAGCGGAGGCGGGTAACAGCGCGCCAGCGATGCTCAACGCTGCCAATGAGGTTGCCGTTGCAGCGTTTCTTGAGCGGCGCATCCGCTATCCGGAGATCGCGAGTATCATTGATGAGGTTTTGAATCTTGAGCCCGTCGTTGCGGTAGAGGAGCTCGATGCGGTATTCGAGATAGATTCAAAAGCGCGCGGTTTGGCTGAGCAATGGCTCGGTCGCAACGGGCGGTAACGGCGGTAGATTAGACGGCGCAGGCGATTGTGGTGGTGTGAAACCCATACACGGCTTTCACACTGTACAAGGCAGGTACCCGGAGAAAGTTGATGAGCGCGCTCTATATGATTGTCGGCACCTTGGTGGCATTGGGTGTGCTGGTGACCTTTCACGAATTTGGCCACTTTTGGGTGGCTCGGCGTTGTGGCGTCAAGGTTTTGCGTTTCTCGGTGGGTTTCGGTATGCCGCTGCTTCGCTGGCATGATCGAAAAGGCACTGAGTACGTTATCGCAGCCATTCCATTGGGTGGTTACGTTAAAATGCTCGACGAGCGGGAAGGCGAGGTGCCAGCCGATCAGCTGGATCAGGCCTTTAACCGTAAGACCGTGTATCAACGTATTGCAATCGTGATTGCCGGTCCGGTTGCCAATTTCTTGCTGGCTATCGTTTTTTTCTGGTTCCTGGCAATGCTCGGCAGTCAGCAGGTGCGTCCTGTAATTGGCACGGTTGAGTCAGGCAGCATCGCCGACAAGGGTGGATTGAGCGCAGGGCAAGAGATTGTCGCTGTCGACGGCGAGCCTACATCGGGCTGGGCGGCAGTGAACTTGCAACTGGTGCGGCGTCTGGGCGAGAGCGGTACCGTGGCTCTCAGCGTGCGTGATCAGGGCTCGGCCGTCGATTCTCCTCGTGAGCTGGCGCTGGATAAGTGGCTCAAAGGTGCTGACGAGCCCGATCCGATACGCTCGCTGGGTATTCGCCCATGGCGTCCGGCCTTGCCGCCGGTGCTGGCGGAGCTTGATCCGAAAGGCCCGGCGCAAGCTGCAGGCCTGAAGGCCGGCGATCGGCTTGTGGCGCTCGACGGTCAAGCGTTGAGTGATTGGCAGCAGGTTGTTGACGCTGTCCGCCTGCGACCCGATGCAAAAATTTCTTTGCGTATCGAACGTGAGGGTGCTCAGCTTGATGTGCCGTTGACGCTGGCGGTGCGAGGTGAGGGAAAAACGGCGACCGGTTATCTGGGGGCCGGAGTCAAAGGTGTCGATTGGCCACCAGAGATGTTACGAGAGGTTAGCTTCGGGCCTCTGGCCGCTGTGGGAGAGGGCGCGAGGCGCACTTGGACCATGAGTATGCTGACCTTTGATTCACTCAAGAAAATGTTGTTCGGCGAGCTCTCTGTAAAAAACTTGAGCGGACCGATAACCATTGCTAAAGTGGCGGGCGCTTCTGCACAGTCAGGGGTAGGTGACTTCCTGAATTTCCTCGCTTATCTGAGTATTAGCCTGGGTGTTCTCAATTTGTTGCCCATTCCAGTATTGGATGGGGGGCATCTGTTGTTCTACCTGATTGAGTGGGCGCGGGGTCGTCCGCTATCGGATCGGGTGCAAGGTTGGGGGATTCAGATCGGTATTAGCTTAGTGGTTGGGGTGATGTTGCTTGCCTTGATCAACGATCTGGGTCGACTGTAAAGCTTCGCTGAATTGCGAATTTGCCGCATTTTGCGGCAATTTGTTTATTGCCAGTTGGAATAAGAAAGGACTTCATGAAACGTCTGCTGCTAACTGCGGTTCTTGCCGTACTGATGATCGCCGAAGTTCACGCTGAGTCCTTCACTATCTCCGATATCCGTGTCAATGGCCTCCAGCGGGTATCCGCAGGCAGCGTCTTTGGTGCCTTGCCGTTGAATGTCGGCGAGTCTGCGGATGATCGTCGCCTGGTGGATGCCACTCGTGCGCTGTTCAAAACCGGGTTCTTTCAAGATATCCAGCTCGGCCGCGATGGCAATGTCCTGGTCATTACTGTAGTCGAACGGCCTTCTGTTGCCAGTATCGACATTGAAGGCAACAAGGCGATCAGTACCGAAGACCTGATGAAGGGGCTCAAGCAGTCAGGTCTGGCTGAAGGTGAGATCTTTCAGCGTGCGACCCTTGAAGGCGTGCGTAACGAGCTGCAACGTCAATACGTTGCCCAAGGTCGTTATTCGGCTGAGGTCGCCACCGAGGTTGTGCCGCAGCCGCGGAACCGCGTCGGTCTGAAGATCAACATCAATGAAGGCACGGTTGCCGCTATCCAGCACATCAACGTGGTGGGTAACAGCGTCTTTCCTGATGAAGACCTGATCGGTCTGTTCGAGCTCAAGACCACCAACTGGCTGTCATTCTTCAAGAACGACGACAAGTACGCCCGGGAAAAACTCTCCGGCGACCTTGAACGTCTGCGTTCTTACTACCTCGATCGCGGCTATATCAACATGGATATAGCCTCGACTCAGGTATCGATCACGCCTGACAAGAAAAACGTCTACATCACGGTCAACGTGAATGAAGGCGAGAAGTACAGCGTCAAGTCGGTCAAGCTGAGCGGCGATTTGAAAGTACCCGAAGACCAGGTCAAGGCCCTGTTGCTGGTCAAGCCGGGTCAAGTGTTCTCGCGCAAAGTCATGACCACTACGTCAGAGCTGATCACTCGTCGCCTGGGTAACGAAGGCTATACCTTCGCCAACGTCAACGGCGTTCCGACCCCGAACAATGAAGATCACACAGTCGACATCACCTTTGTGGTCGATCCGGGCAAGCGTGCTTACGTCAACCGCATCAACTTCCGTGGCAACACCAAGTCTGCCGATGAAGTGCTGCGTCGTGAAATGCGTCAGATGGAAGGCGGATGGGCTTCGACTTATCTGATCGATCAATCGAAAACCCGTCTTGAACGTCTCGGCTTCTTCAAAGAAGTGAACGTCGAAACGCCTGCGGTTCCGGGCACCGACGATCAGGTTGACGTCAATTACGCCGTTGAAGAACAAGCGTCCGGTTCGATCACTGCCAGCGTTGGTTTCGCCCAGAGCGCGGGCCTTATTCTCGGCGGCTCGATCAGCCAGAACAACTTCCTGGGTACCGGTAACAAGGTCAGCATTGGTCTGACTCGCAGCCAATACCAGAGCCGATACAACTTTGGCTTTGTCGACCCCTACTGGACTGCGGATGGCGTGAGCCTAGGTTACAACGCGTTCTACCGTACCACTGACTACAAAAACCTTAACGTTTCTGTAGCCAGTTATGCCGTAGACAGCTTGGGTGCGGGCGTGAGCGTCGGTTACCCGATCAATGAAACCTCACGTTTGACCTTCGGCCTTACCGTGCAGGAGGACCAAATCAAGACCGGCGTTTACACAGTCGACGAGATTTTCAACTTCGTTAATGCGCAGGGCGATAAGTACCTCAACTTCAAGGCTTCGGCGGGTTGGTCCGAGTCAACGTTGAACAAAGGTGTGCTCGCCACGCGTGGGCATTCCCAGAGCCTGGTATTGGAAACCACTACGCCGGGCAGCGACCTGTCGTTCTTCAAGCTTGATTACCGTGGTCAGTATTTCCACCCGCTAACCGATAATTACACCCTGCGTCTGCACACAGAGTTGGGTTATGGCGATGGTTATGGGTCAACCTCGGGCCTGCCGTTCTACGAGAACTACTATGCTGGCGGTTTCAACTCGGTTCGTGGTTTCAAGGACAGCACCTTGGGCCCGCGTAGCACCCCGAGTACGGGTGTTAACCCAGGCACATTGGCAGATCCGGATCAGAATCCGCTGCCGTTCGGTGGTAACGTACTGATCCAGGGTGGTGTAGAACTGATGTTCCCACTGCCATTCATCAAAGATCAACGCTCACTGCGGACCTCTGTGTTCTGGGACGTCGGCAACGTATTCGACAGCAATTGTGACTCCAGCAAACTCACGTTAAGTGGCAACAAGGTCACGTGCAGTAATATCGACCTTTCTGGATTGGCGAGTTCTGTGGGTGTCGGCGTGACGTGGGTTACGGCACTGGGCCCGTTGAGTTTTGCCGTGGCTATGCCGGTCAAAAAACCGGACAATGCGGAAACCCAAATATTCCAATTCTCTCTCGGTCAGACCTTCTAATCGTCTGATCACCGATAACGACAACGGATTTTGTAGGAGTGCATCGTGCGTAAGTTGACTCAGCTGGTTATCTTGGCCACGGCCTTGATAGCGACTCCAGCATTTGCTGAAATGAAAATTGCAGTGCTGAACTATCAAATGGCACTGCTCGAATCAGACGCGGCAAAGAAATATGCCGTGGATGCCGAGAAAAAATTCGGCCCACAATTGACCAAGCTCAAAACTCTTGAAAGCAGTGCCAAGGGTATTCAGGATCGTCTGGTCAGCGGTGGCGACAAGATGGCGCAACCTGAGCGTGAGCGTCTTGAGCTTGAATTCAAGCAAAAGGCTCGTGACTTCCAGTTCCAGTCCAAGGAGCTGAATGAAGCCAAAGCGGTTGCCGACCGTGAAATGCTCAAGCAGTTGAAGCCAAAACTTGATCAGGCTGTAGAAGAAGTGATCAAGAAAGGCGCGTATGACCTGGTATTCGAGCGCGGCGCTGTCATTGATGTCAAACCTCAGTACGACGTCACTCGCCAAGTGATTGAGCGCATGAATCAGCTGAAGTAATCATGACTGCGACCATTAAACTCGGCCAACTGGCTGAGTTCCTCGGCGCCACGTTACGTGGCGCCGCGGATAAAGAGATTACCGGGCTGGCCACTTTGCAAGAGGCCGGCCCTGCTCAGTTGAGTTTTCTGGCCAATCCGCAGTACCGCAGGTTCCTCGCCGATAGTCATGCTGCAGCCGTGCTGCTGAAGCCAGCGGATGCGGAGAGTTTTGCCGGTGATGCGTTATTAGTGGCTGATCCTTATCTGGCGTACGCGAAGATTTCCCATTTTTTCGACCCCAAGCCCAAGGCTCTGCCTGGGGTGCATCCGTCTGCAGTGGTTGCGGCGGACGCCCAGGTTGATGCCACTGCCAGCGTGGGCGCTTTTGCCGTTATCGAAAGCGGTGCCTGCATCGCGGCCGGGGTCACAGTGGGGGCCCATTGCTTTATCGGCGCTCGTTGTGAAATTGGCGAAGGTGGCTGGCTGGCCCCGCGGGTCACGCTTTATCACGATGTACGCATTGGTAAACGCGTTGTGATTCAGTCGGGAGCCGTGCTCGGCGGTGAAGGTTTCGGTTTCGCCAATGAAAAAGGGATTTGGCAGAAAATCGCGCAGATTGGGGGTGTTCTGATCGGTGACGACGTGGAAATCGGCGTCAATACGGCCGTCGACCGCGGTGCGTTAGCCGACACGTTGATCGGCAACGGCGTCAAACTGGATAACCAGATTCAGATCGCGCACAACGTGCAGGTCGGCGATCACACCGCGATGGCGGCGTGTGTCGGTATCTCGGGCAGTACCAAGATTGGCAAGCATTGCACCATCGCTGGCGGTGTCGGCATGGTTGGTCATATAGAAGTGTGTGATGGAGTTTTTGTCACAGGTATGACCATGGTGACCCGCTCGATTACCGAGCGCGGTGCCTATTCTTCGGGGACTGCGATGCAGCCCGCTGCGGAATGGCGCAAAAGCGCGGCGCGTATTCGTCAGTTGGATGACATGGCGCGGCGCCTGCAACAGTTGGAAAAGGTTGTTGAAGCCGTGACCTCAGGCGGTAATGAGTCATCTGATGGCTGATGCTCTTTTGATATCAAGCGTGCACAGCCAATAGACTGCCTCCTTGATTTGCAACAGGAGTGCTGCGCCTCAGTCGCGTACTCCCACTCTTTACTACAGGCTTCCCCCCCGAAATGATGGACATCAACGAGATTCGCGAATACCTGCCTCACCGCTACCCATTCTTGTTGGTGGATCGTGTGGTGGAGCTGAATGTCGAGAGCAAAAGCATTCGTGCGTACAAGAATGTCAGCATTAATGAGCCTTTCTTCAACGGTCACTTTCCTCAGCACCCAATCATGCCGGGCGTTCTGATCATTGAAGCGATGGCCCAGGCCGCTGGTATCCTCGGTTTTAAAATACTGGACGTGAAGCCATCCGAAGGCACGCTTTACTACTTTGTAGGTTCAGACAAACTGCGCTTTCGTCAGCCGGTGCTGCCGGGTGATCAGTTGATACTTGAAGCTAAATTCATCAGCTGCAAGCGTCAGATCTGGAAATTCGAGTGCCAGGCTTCGGTCGACGGCAAGCCAGTGTGTTCCGCAGAAATTATCTGCGCGGAACGTAAACTATGAGTTTGATTGACCCTCGCGCAATCATCGATCCGACGGCCATCCTGGCCGACAATGTAGAGGTCGGCCCTTGGTCGATCGTCGGACCTGGTGTGGAAATTGGCGAGGGTACAGTCGTTGGGCCGCATGTAATTCTCAGGGGCCCAACGAAGATCGGTAAGCACAACCGCATTTACCAGTTTTCATCGGTAGGCGAGGACACGCCCGATCTCAAGTACAAAGGCGAAGAGACGCGTCTGGTGATCGGTGATCACAACGTTATTCGTGAGGGTGTGACCATCCATCGCGGGACGATTCAGGATCGTGCGGAAACGACCCTGGGTGACCATAACCTGATCATGGCCTACGCCCACATCGGTCACGACAGCGTGATCGGCAATCATTGCATTCTGGTCAACAACACCGCGTTGGCCGGACATGTGCACGTCAATGATTGGGCGATCCTCTCCGGCTTCACACTGGTGCATCAGTTTTGCCATATTGGCGCTCACAGCTTTTCAGGCATGGGCACTGCAATTGGCAAGGATGTGCCAGCGTTCGTCACCGTTTTTGGTAACCCGGCTGAAGCTCGTAGCATGAACTTCGAGGGCATGCGCCGTCGTGGGTTCAGCGAAGAGACCATTCACGCGCTACGTCGTGCGTACAAAGTCGTCTATCGGCAGGGACTGACCGTCGATCAAGCCATTGCCGAGCTCGCCGAACCAGCTGCGTTGTTCCCTGAAGTCGCCGTGTTCCTCGAGTCGATTCAGGCTTCGACCCGCGGCATCACGCGTTAATGATCAGGCCACTGCGAATCGCGCTTGTAGCAGGCGAAGCGTCAGGCGATATCCTGGGTGCGGGTTTGATGCGAGCGCTCAAGATTCGTCATCCCTCTGTCGAGTTTATCGGTGTCGGCGGTCCGCTGATGCAGGCCGAAGGCATGGTTTCCTACTTCCCGATGGAGCGTCTGGCGGTCATGGGGCTGGTCGAGGTGCTGGGTCGGCTCAAAGAGTTGTTAGCCAAGCGCAAGCAGCTTGTTCAAACGTTTCTCGGCGAAAAGCCTGACGTCTTCATCGGTATCGATGCCCCGGACTTCACGCTCAATATCGAACTCAAGCTACGGCGCGCTGGAATCAAGACGGTGCATTACGTCAGTCCGTCGGTATGGGCCTGGCGGCAAAAGCGCGTGCTGAAAATTCGCGAAGGCTGCGACCTGATGCTGACGCTGCTGCCCTTTGAAGCTCGGTTCTACGAAGAGAAGGGCGTACCGGTGCGGTTTGTCGGTCATCCCTTGGCTGACACCATCCCTCTTGAAGCTGATCGCGCTGCGGCGCGAGCTCAACTGGGTTTGGCTGCCGGCCCGCTGGTTGCGCTAATGCCCGGAAGTCGAGGTGGCGAAGTAGGGCGCCTCGGAGGCCTGTTCTTCGATGCCGCGGAACGTCTGATGGCCTTGCGTCCTGGTATTCGCTTCGTGCTGCCCTGCGCCAGCCCGGAGCGGCGTGCGCAGATCGAGCAACTGTTGCAAGGGCGCGACGTGCCGGTGCTGCTGCTCGACGGCGGCTCTCACCTGGCACTGGCGGCGTGCGATGCGGTGTTGATCGCATCCGGCACGGCGACACTTGAAGCGCTGCTGTACAAACGTCCCATGGTCGTTGCCTACCGCTTGGCACCGATTACCTTCTGGATACTCAAGCGTCTGGTGAAAAGCCCTTACGTTTCTTTGCCTAATCTGCTCGCCCAGCGTTTGCTGGTCCCGGAATTGTTGCAGGACGCAGCAACCGCCGAGACCCTTGCGCAAACGCTGTTGCCGCTGCTCGATGGCGGCGAAGCGCAGACTGCAGGTTTCGATGCCATTCACCGGATCTTGCGCCGCGACGCCTCCAATCAGGCCGCCGATGCGGTGCTTGGCCTGTTGGGTCAGTCGCCTTCACAGTGAGTTCGCAATAAATGCAAATGGGTTTGGACTTCAATCTGGTGGAAGACCTGGTTGCCGGCGTCGACGAAGTCGGTCGCGGCCCTCTTTGTGGCGCTGTGGTGACGGCTGCCGTCATCCTCGATCCACGCCGCCCGATCCTCGGCCTCAACGATTCAAAAAAGCTCACCCCGGCTCGCCGCGAGAAACTCTACGACGAGATCTGCGAAAAGGCTCTGTGCTGGTACATCGCCCGGGCTGAAGTGGAAGAAATCGACGAGTTGAATATTCTTCACGCAACCATGTTGGCCATGAAACGCGCGGTCGAGGGGCTGACCATTACCCCAAAACTGGCGCTGATCGATGGTAATCGCTGCCCGCAATTGTCCGTGCCCAGCGCGCCGGTGATTCAAGGTGATGCCAAAGTTCCGGCAATCGCCGCGGCGTCGATTCTGGCGAAAGTCAGTCGGGACCGCGAAATGGCGGCGTTCGAGCTGATTTATCCGGGTTATGGCATCGGCGGCCACAAGGGTTATCCAACCCCCGTTCATCTGGAAGCGCTGGCGCGTCTCGGCCCGACACCTATTCACAGGCGTTCGTTTGCCCCGGTGCGGGCCGCGTACGAAGCCCGCGAGCTGCTGTAGCAAATTCCGCTCACGACAGTCTCACTGGGCTGATGTTTTGACCAAGGCCCGGTACACTCCGGGCCTTGGTTTTTTTGTATTTCGCGCTATAGGATCAACATGCCGGCTTCTTTCGTTCATCTACGCCTGCACACTGAATATTCTCTGGTCGATGGTCTGGTCCGGGTCAAACCGTTGATCAAGACCTTGGCCAGCATGGGTATGCCGGCTGTTGCCGTGACCGATCAGAACAACATGTGTTCGCTGGTCAAGTTCTACAAGGCCGCCATGGGCGGGGGTATCAAGCCTATTTGTGGTGCCGACCTGTGGCTGTCGAACAAGGACGAAGATGCTGCGCTGAGCCGGATCAGCCTGTTGGTGATGAATGCCAAGGGCTACCGCAATCTGACTGAGCTGATTTCTCGTGGCTTCATCGAAGGCCAGCGCAATGGCCAGGTGATTGTCGAGCGGGAATGGGTTGCTGAGGCCAACGAAGGCTTGATCGCACTGTCGGCAGCTAAAGAGGGCGAAATCGGCATGGCCCTGCTCGGCGGTAATCCGGATGAGGCGGATCAGTTACTGCGTGAATGGATGGCGGTTTTTCCTGACCGTTTCTATCTGGAAGTGCAGCGCACCAACCGCCCTAATGACGAAGAGCACCTGCACGCTGCCGTTGCCCTGGCTGATCGTCTTGGCGCACCGCTGGTGGCGACCAACGATGTCCGCTTTATCAAGCAGGAAGATTTCGAGGCCCACGAAACGCGGGTTTGCATCGGTGAAGGCCGGGCGCTGGATGATCCGCGTCGCTCGCATAACTACAGCGATCAGCAGTACCTGAAAAGCGCGGCGCAAATGGCCGAACTGTTCAGCGACCTGCCCGAGGCGCTGGAAAACACGGTCGAAATCGCCAAACGCTGCAACATTGATGTGAAGCTGGGTACTCACTTCTTGCCCAACTTTCCGATTCCTGACGGCATGACCATCGATGAATACTTTCGCAAAGTATCTTTCGATGGTCTGGAGGAGCGCCTGTCGGTCCTGATGCCCAAGGACACGACCGAGGATTACGAGGCCAAGCGTCAGGTCTATGTCGATCGGTTGAATTTCGAGCTGGATATCATCATCCAGATGGGCTTCCCCGGTTACTTTCTGATCGTGATGGACTTCATCCAGTGGGCCAAAGCCAATGGCGTGCCGGTGGGTCCTGGCCGTGGGTCGGGTGCTGGTTCGCTAGTGGCTTACGTGCAGAAGATCACCGATCTCGACCCGCTGGAATACGACCTGCTGTTCGAACGGTTCCTTAATCCGGAACGGGTCTCCATGCCCGACTTCGACGTTGACTTCTGCATGGACGGCCGCGACCGCGTTATCGAGTACGTGGCCGAGAAATATGGTCGTAACGCGGTCAGCCAGATCATTACCTTCGGTTCAATGGCGGCCAAGGCCGTGGTGCGGGACGTTGCCAGGGTTCAAGGCAAGTCCTACGGCCTGGCTGATCGACTGTCGAAAATGATTCCGTTCGAAGTCGGCATGACGTTGGAGAAAGCCTACGAGCAGGAAGAAATCCTGCGCGACTTCCTCAAGGTTGATGAAGAGGCGGCGGAAATCTGGGAGATGGCCCGCAAGCTCGAGGGTATCGTGCGTAACGTCGGCAAGCATGCCGGCGGCGTGGTGATCGCTCCGACCAAACTGACCGACTTCTCGCCCATCTACTGCGATGAAGCGGGCGATGGCCTGGTGACCCAGTTCGATAAAGATGACGTCGAGGCGGCGGGGCTGGTGAAGTTCGACTTCCTCGGCCTGCGGACCCTGACCATCATTGATTGGGCGCTCAAGACCATCAACCGTGAGCGCGCCAAGGTCGACGAAGCGCCGCTGGATATCGCCTTTATCCCGCTGGATGACAAGGCGACCTACAGCCTGCTGCAAAAAGCCGAAACCACCGCCGTGTTCCAGCTTGAGTCGCGCGGCATGAAAGAGCTGATCAAAAAGCTCAAGCCCGACTGCCTGGAAGACTTGATCGCGTTGGTGGCATTGTTTCGTCCGGGCCCGCTGCAATCGGGCATGGTGGATGACTTTATCAACCGGAAGCACGGTCGCGCCGAGCTGTCCTATCCGCACGTCGATTATCAGTACGAAGGCCTTAAGCCGGTATTGGCACCGACCTACGGCATCATCCTGTATCAAGAACAGGTGATGCAGATCGCTCAGGTCATGGCCGGTTACACCCTCGGTGGTGCGGACATGCTGCGTCGGGCCATGGGTAAGAAAAAACCCGAAGAAATGGCCAAGCAGCGGGGCGGTTTCATCGAAGGCTGTACCAACAACAATATTGACCCGGACTTGTCCGGTAACATTTTCGACCTGGTGGAAAAATTCGCCGGTTATGGTTTTAACAAATCCCACTCCGCTGCTTATGGCCTGGTGTCGTATCAGACCGCCTGGCTGAAAACTCACTACCCGGCACCTTTCATGGCTGCGGTACTGTCGGCGGACATGCACAACACCGACAAGGTCGTGACCTTGATCGAAGAAGTGCGCAACATGAAGTTGCGCCTTGATGCGCCGGACGTGAACACCTCCGAATACAAGTTCACTGTGAGTGAGGACGGCCGGATTCTTTATGGCCTCGGCGCCATCAAGGGTGTCGGCGAAGGACCGGTAGAAGCCATTACCGAGTCGCGTTTGGCTGGGCCGTTCAAGGATTTGTTCGACTTTTGCGCGCGTGTCGACCTCAAACGCATCAACAAACGGACCCTCGATGGCTTGATCCGCAGCGGTGCGCTGGATCGGCTTGGCCCCTATTTTGAAATCGAGCCGAAAGCCTATCAAGCCAACATCGACCGCAATCGCTCGGTACTGCTTGCTGCGCTGGAAGAGGCGATTCAGGCCGCAGAGCAGACCGCTCGCAGTCATGACAGCGGTCACTCCGATCTTTTTGGCGGCTTGTTCGTCGAAGAAGACGCCGACGTCTACGCGAACCATCGCAAGGCCAAAGAGCTGAGCCTTAAAGAGCGTTTACGTGGCGAGAAAGAAACCCTGGGTTTGTACCTCACCGGGCACCCTATCGACGAATATGAAGGCGAAATTCGCCGTTTCGCTCGTCAACGCATCATCGATCTGAAGCCGGCGCGAGACACGCAGACGGTAGCCGGTATGATCATTGCGTTGCGCGTCATGAAGAACAAAAAGGGCGACAAGATGGGCTTTATCACCCTCGATGACCGCTCTGGACGAATCGAGGCCTCACTGTTTGCCGAGGCTTTTCATTCGGCACAGTCGCTGTTGCAGACCGATGCGATGGTGGTGGTCGAAGGCGAGGTCAGCAATGATGACTTCTCCGGCGGCCTGCGTTTGCGTGCTAAACGGGTAATGAGCCTGGAAGATGCGCGAACCAATCTCGCTGAAAGCCTGCGCTTGAAGGTGCATGCCGATGCGCTCAAGGGCGATCGGCTGCGGTGGTTGGGCGATTTGTGCAAGCGGCATCGCGGTGCGTGTCCTATTACCGTGGACTACACCGGGGTGGATGCCAAGGCTTTGCTGCAGTTTGGCGAGGGGTGGCGAATCGATCCGGCGGACAGCTTGATTCAAGCACTGCGTGACCAGTTCGGGCGTGAGAACGTCTTCCTGCAATACCGTTGATAGCACGGGGCCTGTTAATCCAGCCTGCGTTCAACCATAATTTTTAATCTCGACCTGAATACGCCTGTTCCCGTAAGGTAAGGCGTTAACGGATCAACCGGCCGGCCTCTTGGCCGTCGACCCAAGACGGATGCCTATGAACCCGAATTTTCTTGATTTCGAACAGCCGATCGCTGACCTGCAAGCCAAGATCGAAGAGCTGCGCTTGGTCGGTAATGACAACTCGCTGAATATCGGCGACGAAATTTCTCGTCTGCAGGAAAAGAGCAACACGCTCACCGAAAACATTTTTGGCAACCTGACCAGCTGGCAGATTGCGCGGATGGCGCGTCACCCGCGTCGTCCTTATACCCTGGACTACATCTCACACATCTTCACCGAATTCGACGAACTGCACGGTGATCGGCACTTTTCCGACGATGCGGCCATCGTCGGCGGCATTGCGCGTCTGGAAGACCAGCCAGTGATGGTGATCGGTCACCAGAAAGGCCGTGAAGTGCGCGAGAAAGTTCGCCGCAACTTCGGCATGCCACGTCCTGAAGGCTATCGTAAAGCCTGTCGTCTGATGGAAATGGCCGAGCGCTTCAAAATGCCGATTCTGACCTTCATCGACACACCGGGCGCCTACCCGGGTATCGATGCCGAAGAGCGTAACCAGAGCGAAGCGATTGCCTGGAACCTGCGCGTCATGTCTCGCTTGAAAACTCCGATCATTGCCACGGTTATCGGCGAGGGTGGTTCTGGCGGTGCGCTGGCTATCGGCGTTTGCGATCAATTGAACATGCTCCAGTATTCGACCTACGCGGTTATTTCGCCGGAAGGTTGCGCATCGATTCTGTGGAAAACTGCCGAAAAAGCCCCTGATGCTGCTGACGCAATGGGCATTACCGCTGACCGTCTCAAAGGTTTGGGTATCGTTGATAAAGTCATCGGCGAACCGTTGGGCGGCGCCCATCGCGACCCGGCGATGGCTGCGGCTTCGATCCGTCAGGAATTAAGCAGCCAATTGGCGATGCTCAAGAAGTTCGATACCGAAGCGTTGCTGGCGCGCCGTTATGAGCGCCTGATGAGCTACGGTCTCTGAGTCAAGATTGCATTCGCGGATAAGCCCGCTCCTTTGCAGGAACGGGCTTATCCGCAATCAGGCGCACAGCGGCTGTCGTCCATGACTACGTTCAAGCACTGCAATAACGATCTGCGCTCCAGGTTGCTTCGCACTCTCGAGCCTTGGCGCAATGCTTCGGCTTGGCGCATCGCGTTTTCCGGCGGTCTGGACTCCTCCGTTCTGCTGCACCTTCTGGCTGATCTCGCTACCCGAGAAGCATTGCCGCCCTTATCTGCGATTTATATCCATCACGGCCTTCAGGCTGCGGCAGATGCGTGGCCCGAACATTGTGCTCAGGTGTGTCGGGCCTTGGGTGTGCCGCTGCAGGTGATGGCGGTGCAGGTTGAGCCTGGCGCCAGTATCGAGCGTGCGGCTCGTGAGGCGCGTTATACGGCGTTCAGTCAGGCGCTGGCGCCAGGCGAGGTGCTGTTGACCGCCCAGCATCGCGATGATCAGGCCGAAACCCTGCTGTTTCGTCTGCTGCGCGGGGCGGGTGTGCGGGGTCTTGCTGCGATGTCTGAACAGCGCGCGCTGGGAAGAGGGCAGTTGTTGCGGCCTTTGCTCGACGTCTCGCGCGCAATGCTGGAGATGTATGCCCGCGAACGGGGATTGAGCTGGGTCGAAGACCCCAGCAATAAAGACAGTAGGTTTTCCCGAAATTACCTGCGTCAGCTCATTCTGCCCTCACTGACCGAGCGCTGGCCTCAAGCTGCCGCGAACATGGCGCGAACCGCTGCGCATCTGGCGGAGGCGCAAGGGCTGCTCGACGAATTGGCCGACCAGGACCTGGTGCGGGCGGGTACCGATGCACCCTTCCCTTGGCTGGGTTTGTCGTCGTTGGCGCTCGACCCTCTAAAAGCCCTTTCTCCGGCACGCCAACGCAACGCATTGCGCCATTGGCTAGCGCCTTTGACGCGCCTGCCGGACAGCGAACATTGGGTCGGTTGGGACAGTTTGCGTGACGCCGGCTGCGAGGCTCGACCGATCTGGCGTCTTGCCGACGGTGAGCTACACCGCGCCGAGGGGCGTATCTGGTGGCTGTCGGGTGCATGGTTGCAGCAGCCAGACGCCTCGATCGTCTGGGCAGATCCTCGGGAGGCATTGAGTTTGCCGGGCAATGGCTGGCTTGAGTTTGACAATGGGGTTTTGGGCGGCGAGTTGCAGGTGCGTTATCGCCAAGGCGGTGAGCTCATGCATCTGCCGGGGCGAGGGCATCGAGACCTCAAGCGCTTGCTCAACGAAAGTGGTTTGCCGGTGTTTGCCCGTGGCCGATTGCCGCTGGTGTATCGCGGTGAGCAGTTATTGGCGGTTGCCAACCTGCCAGAATTGGACGGAACAGCCCATGGCGACTGGCGATTGCGCTGGCATGCGCCGACGAACGACCAAAGTTTGAGCTGAAAGGCCGTTTCCGGTAGACTACGCTCCCTTCTTGATACAGCTTCTGTGGATTCTTCTGAATCGACGGAAGTTGCCGATTACCAGGCAGTTTTTGCTGGGCGATTCTCAAAAATGTAGCGAGCAACAGGCGAGCTTTTTCAGTCTGCCGGTCCCAACGCAGCAATTTTCAGGAGTGCACTGTGAAATTAATTGGTAATTGGGGGCTTCGGCCTTCCTTCGCTCTCCCCGGCGGCTCTGACCGCTTTAACGCAGACTTCTAGGGTTTTTCATGACGCGCTACATCTTCGTCACGGGCGGTGTTGTTTCTTCATTGGGGAAAGGCATTGCCTCTGCTTCACTGGCGGCCATCCTGGAGGCGCGGGGACTTAAGGTCACCATGCTCAAGCTTGACCCCTATATAAACGTGGACCCGGGCACCATGAGCCCATTCCAGCACGGTGAAGTGTTCGTCACTCATGACGGCGCCGAAACCGACCTGGACCTGGGCCACTACGAGCGGTTCATCCGCACCACCATGACCCAGAACAACAACTTCACCACGGGGCGTGTGTACGAACACGTCCTGCGCAAAGAGCGCCGTGGTGATTATCTGGGCGCGACCATCCAGGTGATTCCGCACATCACCGACGAAATCAAACGCCGGATCATCAAGGGCGCTGGCGATGCTGACGTCGCCATGGTCGAGATCGGTGGCACCGTCGGTGACATCGAATCGCAACCGTTCCTTGAGGCTATCCGCCAGTTACGCATCGAGGTCGGCGCCAAGCGTGCGATGTTGATGCACCTGACGCTGGTGCCTTATATCGCCACTGCTGGCGAAACCAAGACCAAGCCGACTCAGCATTCGGTCAAAGAACTGCGCTCCATCGGTTTGCAGCCAGACGTATTGATCTGCCGCTCGGATCATCACGTGGATATTGCCTCGCGGCGCAAGATTGCGTTGTTCACCAACGTTGAAGAGCGCGCAGTCATCTCGCTGGAAGACGCCGACACCATCTACAAGATTCCGGGCATGCTCCACGCTCAAGGGCTTGATGATTTCGTCGTTGAGCGTTTCGGTCTGCAATGCGGCAGTGCTGATTTGTCCGAGTGGGAACAAGTGGTCGACGCCAAGCTCAACCCTGAGCATGAAGTCACCATCGCCATGGTCGGCAAGTACATGGAGCTGCTCGACGCCTACAAATCGTTGATTGAAGCGATGAGCCATGCCGGTATTTCCAATCGCACCAAGGTCAACCTGCGCTACATCGACTCCGAAGACATCGAGAATCAGGGCACTGCCTTGCTCGAAGGTGTCGACGCGATTCTGGTTCCGGGCGGGTTTGGTTTGCGTGGCGTTGAAGGCAAGATCACTGCTGTAAAATTCGCTCGCGAGAACAAGATCCCTTATTTGGGTATCTGTTTGGGCATGCAAGTAGCGGTTATCGAGTTCGCGCGCAACGTGTTGGGCTGGAAAGACGCCAACTCTACCGAGTTCGATCGCGCCAGTGGCCATCCGGTCGTGGGTCTGATCACCGAGTGGGAAGATGCCACCGGTGCCGTTGAAACCCGCACTGAAACATCCGACCTCGGCGGCACCATGCGTCTTGGCGCGCAGGATTGCCAGTTGGAGCCTGGTTCGCTGGTGCGCGATTGCTATGCTAAAGACGTGATCGTCGAGCGTCATCGCCATCGTTATGAAGTGAACAACAAGCTGCTGCCAAGCCTGGTCGAAGCGGGCCTGAAAGTGACCGGTCGGTCCGGTGACGGTGCTTTGGTCGAAGTGATCGAAGCGCCGGATCATCCTTGGTTCGTCGCCTGTCAGTTCCACCCTGAGTTCACCTCGACACCGCGCGACGGTCACCCGTTGTTCAGCGGTTTCGTCAAGGCGGCTTTGACGCAACATCAGAAGAAGGCCTGACTTTTATGGCGCAAAAGATCATCCGTGTAGGCGCGATCGAGATTGCCAACGACAAGCCGTTTGTCTTGTTTGGTGGCATGAACGTGCTGGAATCGCGGGACATGGCCATGCAGGTCTGCGAAGAGTACGTAAGGGTCACCGAAAAGCTCGGTATCCCTTACGTGTTCAAGGCCAGTTTCGACAAGGCCAATCGTTCGTCCGTGACCTCTTACCGTGGCCCAGGCCTGGAAGAGGGCATGCGGATTTTTGAAGAGATCAAAAAGACCTTTGGTGTACCGCTGATCACGGATGTGCACGAACCTGAGCAAGCTGCGGTAGTGGCTGAGGTTTGCGACATCATCCAATTGCCGGCGTTTTTATCGCGGCAGACCGATCTGGTCGTGGCAATGGCCAAGACCGGTGCGGTGATCAACATCAAGAAAGCCCAGTTTCTCGCCCCTCAGGAAATGAAACATATCCTGGCCAAGTGCGAAGAAGCCGGGAATGATCAATTGATTCTGTGCGAGCGTGGTTCCAGCTTCGGTTACAACAACCTGGTCGTGGACATGCTCGGCTTCGGCATCATGAAGCAGTTCGAGTATCCGGTATTCTTCGACGTGACTCATGCCTTGCAAATGCCAGGTGGTCGCTCCGATTCTGCTGGTGGTCGTCGGGCTCAGGTCTTCGATCTGGCCAAGGCCGGTCTCAGCCAGAGTCTGGCCGGGTTGTTCCTCGAAGCGCATCCGGATCCGGATAACGCAAAATGCGATGGTCCTTGCGCCTTGCGTCTGGACAAGCTCGAGCCATTCCTGGCTCAGCTCAAGGCACTGGATGAACTTGTGAAAAGTTTTCCGACGGTAGAGACCGCGTAAAACCGGTTTCTCCGGTAAAGTGCCGCTCGGTATTTCTCTGGCCCACGGGCCAGAGGCTTATCCTCGTCAGACCTGCCCGCTGCACAACGCCTGACGGCGATAATTGATTCCCTCAGCTGTGTCGCTTTCGTCAATCTTGGAGTGTTTACAACAATGGCAAAAATCGTCGACATCAAAGGTCGTGAAGTTCTCGACTCCCGTGGCAATCCCACCGTGGAAGCAGATGTGCTCCTCGATAACGGTATCATCGGCAGTGCCTGCGCGCCGTCCGGTGCTTCCACTGGCTCGCGTGAGGCGCTCGAGCTGCGTGATGGCGACAAGGGTCGTTACCTTGGCAAAGGTGTTCTCAAGGCTGTAGCTAACATCAATGGCCCGATCCGCAGCCTGTTGCTGGGCAAGGATCCGCTGGACCAGCAAGCGCTGGACCGTGCCATGATCGCCCTGGACGGGACCGAAAACAAAGCCAGCCTGGGCGCTAATGCGATCCTGGCTGTGTCGCTGGCCGCAGCCAAAGCTGCCGCTCAGGATCAGGATCTGCCGCTGTACGCGCACATCGCCAACCTCAACGGCACGCCGGGTGTGTACTCAATGCCGGTGCCGATGATGAACATCATCAACGGTGGCGAGCATGCCGATAACAACATCGATATCCAGGAGTTCATGGTGCAGCCGGTTGGCGCCAAGACCTTCTCCGAAGCGCTGCGCATGGGCACCGAAATTTTCCATCATCTGAAAGCTGTGCTCAAAGCCCGTGGCTTGAACACTGCTGTCGGCGATGAAGGCGGTTTCGCACCGAACCTGGCTTCGAACGAAGACGCCTTGGGTGCTATCGCTGAAGCGGTGGCCAACGCCGGTTACGCGCTAGGCACCGACGTGACCCTGGCGCTGGACTGCGCGGCCAGCGAATTCTACGAAGACGGCAAATACGATCTGGCTGGCGAAGGTCAGAAGTTCGACTCGGCGGGTTTCGCTGATTACCTGGCCGGTCTTGTCAGCCGTTATCCGATCATCTCCATCGAAGATGGCATGGACGAGTCCGATTGGGCTGGCTGGAAAGTTCTGACCGACAAACTGGGTGAGAAAGTGCAATTGGTTGGCGACGACCTGTTTGTGACCAACACCAAGATTCTCAAAGAAGGCATCGATAAAAAGATCGGCAACTCGATCTTGATCAAGTTCAACCAGATCGGCACCCTGACCGAAACCCTGGAAGCCATTCAGATGGCCAAGGCAGCGGGTTATACGGCTGTCATCTCGCACCGCTCCGGCGAAACCGAGGACTCGACCATTGCCGATCTGGCTGTCGGTACGGCCGCAGGTCAGATCAAAACCGGTTCTCTGAGCCGTTCTGATCGCATCGCCAAGTACAACCAACTGCTGCGTATCGAAGAGCAATTGGGCGCCAAGGCTGTATACAACGGTCGTGGTGAGTTTCGCGGCTGAGCTGGAGATGGTAAAAAGACAACGGGCGCTGTAAGAAAAGTCGGCATAGCTGACGATTCTGCCAGCGCATGAGTGATTGAGCCTGGTTTTGCCGGGCTCAATGCCCTCGCTCGATTTCCAACGTGTCGGCATCGCTGTCTTTTCCACTGAGTACCTGAATATTCAATGCGCAGTCCTAACTGGTTGTTCCTCATCTTGCTTCTGCTGCTGGCCGGCCTGCAGTATCGCCTTTGGGTGGGCAACGGAAGCCTGGCGCAAGTGGCCAGTCTGACCCAGCAAATCGCTGATCAGCATGCTGAAAACGATACGCTACTGGAACGCAACCGGGTTCTTGATGCGGAAGTGCTTGAGCTGAAAAAAGGCCTGGAGACCGTTGAAGAGCGGGCGCGTCACGAATTGGGCATGGTCAAGGACGGCGAAACCCTTTATCAGTTGGCCCAATGACATCTGTTCTACCTGCCTTCTGGGCAGTGATTCCTGCCGCGGGCGTTGGCGCTCGCATGGCGGCTGACCGGCCCAAGCAGTACCTGCAACTGGGCGGACTCACTATTCTCGAACACAGCCTTAATTGTTTTCTCGATCACCCCCAACTCAAGGGACTGGTGATCAGCCTGGCTGTGGATGATCCCTATTGGCCGACCCTGGCATGCTCTGCTGACTCGCGGATCCAGCGCGTGGCGGGCGGGCGGGAGCGGGCAGACTCAGTGCTCAATGCGCTGTTGCATCTCCACGCGCAAGGCGCTCATGACGATGACTGGGTGCTGGTTCACGATGCGGCTCGTCCGAATCTATCGCGCGGAGACTTGGACACGCTGCTGTACGAATTGGCTGACGATCCTGTCGGTGGTCTGTTGGCCGTTCCGGCTCGCGACACACTCAAGCGTGCGGACAGTAATGGGCGCGTCACTGAAACTGTTGATCGCAGCTTGATCTGGCAGGCCTATACGCCGCAGATGTTCCGCCTCGGCGCACTGCACCGTGCCTTGGCTGACAGTCTGGTATCGGATGTCAGTATCACCGATGAAGCCTCCGCCATCGAATGGGCAGGTCAGTCTCCCAGGCTGATCGAGGGGCGTTCAGACAACATCAAGGTGACGCGCCCCGAAGACCTAGAATGGCTGCGTCAGCGTCGAGACTTCAAAGGTTGAGCCCGGCGAAGTCGCTTTAATCGCGATACTCTTTACACAGCGCCAACCCGGCTTTCAAATGCTCGACCAACTTGCGCACCTTGGGCGACAGATGCCGTTGCTGTGGATAAAGTGCCCAGACCGCCGTGTTGGGGGGTTGATGAGCGTCCAGCAGCGAAATCAACGCGCCACTGTTCAGGTGTTCAAGCACGTAGTAGTCCGGCAACTGACACAATCCGATCCCCTGCAGCGCCGCGTCAAGCACGGCCTGCCCGCTGTTGCAGCGCCAGTTGCCTTGAACCCGTTGCGAGAATTCCCGACCATTTTGCTGCAGTTGCCACGTGTCGCTACTACCGATCAAGCAGTTGTGACGGTTCAATTCCGACAGGCTGTGCGGTCGCCCATAACGCTCAAGGTAAGAGGGCGATGCGCACAGGTACATGCGCCGAGGCGCCAAGCGGGTAGCAATCAGTCTTGAGTCTTGCAGACGACCCAGGCGAATCGCCAGATCGAGGCCTTCATGCACCAGGTCCAGCGTGCGGTTGCTCAGCTCGATATCCACGCGCAATTGTGGATACAGCATCATGAAGCCGGTCACTAGCGGTGTAATGAAGCGTTCTCCATACGCCACGGCGCAGGTCATGCGCAGCAGGCCTTTAGGTTCGCTGGTGAGGTCGCCTATCGCGCGCAGTGCTTCTTCGCGCCCATCTTGCAGGCGCTGACAGTGCTGAAGAAATGTCTGCCCGGCTTCGGTCAAGGCTACGCGTCGGGTGCTGCGATACAGCAGCCGGGTTTGCAGGCGCTCTTCGAGCCTGGCGATCTGTCGGCTGATGTGTGATGACGAAACGCCCAAGCGTTCTGCCGCAGCGGTGAACTGCCCGCATTCAGCCACCGCCACAAACTCATCCAGCCCTTCCCAGCGATTGGCGTACATCGATTGTCCCTGTACAGCAATAATGTTTTGCTTTTAGCCCGATTATTCCTTAATCAGCACTGCTTTACACTCTCAGGCTTGTTTTTACTTCGTCGGAGAAGATTGATGATCAAGTCACGTGCTGCCGTTGCCTTTGAAGCCAAGAAACCGCTCGAAATCGTTGAAGTCGATGTCGCGATGCCCAAGGCCGGTGAAGTGCTGCTGCGGGTCGTCGCTTCCGGTGTGTGTCACACCGATGCCTACACCTTGTCTGGCGCTGACCCGGAAGGCATCTTCCCTTCGATCCTCGGTCATGAAGGTGGTGCAATCGTCGAAGCAATCGGCGAAGGCGTGACCTCAGTTGCAGTCGGTGATCATGTGATCCCGCTGTACACCCCGGAATGCCGTAAATGCAAATTCTGCCTGTCGGGCAAGACCAACCTGTGCCAAGCCATTCGCGCCACTCAGGGCAAAGGTTTGATGCCGGATGGTACGTCGCGCTTCTCTTATAAAGGCCAGACGATTTTCCATTACATGGGCACCTCGACCTTCTCCGAATACACCGTATTACCGGAAATATCGGTCGCGAAAATATCCAAAGACGCGCCGCTGGAAAAAGTCTGCCTGCTCGGTTGCGGCGTCACTACCGGGATTGGTGCGGTACTGAACACCGCGAAAGTCAAACCGGGCGACACCGTGGCGATCTTTGGTCTGGGTGGGATCGGTTTGTCAGCGGTGATTGGCGCGGTCAAGGCCAAGGCCGGGCGCATCATCGCCATCGACATCAATCCCTCCAAGTTTGAAATCGCCAAACAACTGGGCGCTACCGACTGCATCAACCCTAAGGATTACGATCGCCCGATTCAGGACGTGATCGTTGATCTCACTGACGGCGGTGTGGATTTCTCCTTCGAGTGCATCGGCAACGTGCAACTCATGCGTGCGGCGCTTGAGTGCTGCCACAAAGGTTGGGGTGAGTCGGTGATCATTGGCGTGGCTGGCGCCGGTCAGGAAATTTCAACCCGACCTTTCCAACTGGTCACCGGGCGCGTCTGGCGCGGCTCGGCGTTTGGCGGTGTACGGGGTCGCACTGAATTGCCGAGCTATGTCGACATGGCACAGAAGGGCGAAATCCCGTTGGATACTTTCATCACCCACACCATGGGCCTGGAAGACATCAATAAGGCTTTCGAGCTGATGCATGAAGGCAAGAGCATTCGCACCGTCATCCATTTCTGAGGTCTGTCATGAGCCTGGAAAACCTGTCCTGCCAGAAAAGCTTCGGTGGCTGGCACAAGCGTTACAAGCATCACTCCGATGTGCTCGGCTGCGACATGGTGTTTGCCGTTTACCTGCCACCGCAAGCGGAGCAGGGCGGTAAATTGCCGGTGGTGTACTGGCTGTCTGGATTGACCTGTACCGATGAAAATTTCATGCATAAGGCAGGGGCACAAAGGATCGCGGCCGAGCTGGGTTTGATTATCGTCGCCCCCGACACCAGCCCGCGCGGGCCGGATGTACCGGGTGATCCGGATGGTGCATGGGATTTTGGGCTGGGTGCCGGCTTTTATCTGAACGCCACCCAGCAACCATGGGCGAAGAACTACCGCATGCATGACTATGTGGTGAACGAGCTGCCGGTACTGGTCGAGGCGCATTTTCCGGCCTCGGACCGGCGTGGAATCAGTGGTCACTCCATGGGTGGACACGGGGCATTGGTGTGCGCTTTGCGTAATCCGGGGCGCTATCAATCAGTGTCAGCTTTTTCGCCGATCAGCAATCCGATGGACTGCCCATGGGGCCAGAAGGCTTTTTCCCGTTACCTTGGGGATGAGCGTTCGCGCTGGCGCGAATGGGATGCGAGTGTGTTGATCGCCGAGGCTTCGGAAAAATTGCCGATCCTCGTCGATCAGGGTGATCGTGATGATTTCCTCGCCAATCAGCTTATGCCTGAGGCGCTGGTGCAGGCGGCAAAATCTGCTCGGCATCCACTCACCTTGCGTATGCAGCCCGGTTACGACCACAGCTATTTCTTCATCGCGAGCTTTATCGAAGATCACTTACGTCATCATGGGGTCGCTCTAAGCGGCTAATGTTCGACAAAGTAGGTAGAATCACGCCCTGACTTTTTCGGGGCGTTTTTTTATGCGTATTGGCCACGGCTACGATGTGCACCGTTTCGCTGAAGGCGATTTCATCACCTTGGGTGGCGTGCGGATCGCGCACGGCTTCGGGCTGCTCGCCCATTCCGATGGCGACGTGCTGCTGCATGCACTCAGCGATGCCTTGCTCGGCGCGGCCGCGTTGGGGGATATCGGCAGGCATTTCCCGGACACGGACCCGCAATTCAAGGGCGCAGACAGTCGCGCCTTGTTGCGTCACGTGGTCACATTGGTCAATAACAAAGGCTGGAAAGTCGGCAACATCGACGCCACCATTGTTGCCCAGGCACCGAAAATGGCCCCGCATATCGAATCGATGCGCGCGCTGATTGCCGCGGATCTTCACGTCGAGTTGGATCAAGTGAACGTAAAAGCTACCACCACTGAAAAACTTGGCTTCGTTGGCCGTGAAGAAGGCATCGCGGTTCATGCTGTCGCCTTGTTGCTCTCGGCATGACGGAACTCGAATTGCTTGGCCCGCGCGCCTACGGTGACGCCTTGGGTACTGCGGTACTCAAAGCCACGGCCGAAGATTTCCAGGTCGATGAAGTCCTGGATATTCCGTTGTCCGGCGACGGTGAGCATCTGTGGCTATGGGTCGAGAAGCGAGGCCTGAACACTGAAGAAGCGGCCCGCCGCCTGGCGCGTGCTGCCGGTGTGCCGTTGCGAACCGTCAGTTATGCGGGCTTGAAGGATCGTCAGGCGTTGACGCGACAGTGGTTCAGCTTGCACTTGCCGGGCAAGGCTGACCCTGATCTGTCAGCGGCTCAGGACGATACCCTGAAAATCCTGAAGATTGGCCGTCATAAACGCAAACTGAATCGCGGCGCTCACGCGGCCAATGGCTTTACCTTGCGCCTGACCCAGTTGCAGGCGGATCACGTGGCCTTGCAGGCGCGCCTCGAATTGATCGCCAGCCACGGCATCCCCAATTATTTTGGTGCCCAGCGCTTCGGTTGGCAGGGCGGTAATCTGGGCGAAGCCCGTGAGTACGCATCGCGCCAGGCATTGCCGGAACAACGCAATGTGCGTTCGCGGCTGTTGTCGACGGCTCGCAGCTATCTGTTCAATCAGGTGTTGGCGGCGCGAGTGGCGGATGGCAGTTGGCAGCGGGCGCAAGTGGGCGATCTGCTGGCGTTCACTGATAGTCGCAGCTTTTTCCCTGCTGGCGAGGCTGAATGCAGCGATCCTCGTCTGGCTATTCTTGACCTGCACCCGACCGGGCCGCAGTGGGGCGAGGGTGATTCGCCTGCGACCGGCGTCACGGGCATGCTTGAACAAGCCGTCGCTGATCGCGAACCCGCGTTGCGCGATTGGCTGATCAAAGCAGGCATGGAACATGAACGTCGTATCCTGCGGCTGCCCATTGGTGGATTGACGTGGCATTATCCCGAGCCTGACATTCTGCAATTAGAATTCGTCCTTCCGGCCGGATGCTTCGCCACCGTATTGGTGCGTGAACTCGTCGATCTGGTGGCGGTGGGGCAGACGGACAGCTCATGCGCATTCTGATTTCTAACGATGATGGGGTTACGACACCGGGTTTGGCTGCGCTTCATGCAGCGTTGGCGGGCTATGGGGAGTGCGTGGTCATTGCCCCTGATCAAGACAAAAGCGGTGCAAGCAGCTCTCTGACGCTTGATCGCCCGCTTCACGCCCACACGTTGGCCAACGGCTTCATCAGCCTGAACGGTACGCCAACCGATTGCGTGCATCTTGGGCTCAACGGGCTTCTTGATCTGCAGCCGGACATGGTTGTCTCGGGCATCAATCTGGGGGCCAACCTCGGCGATGATGTGCTGTATTCCGGCACGGTGGCCGCCGCGCTGGAGGGGCGATTTCTCAAGCGCCCGTCGTTTGCGTTCTCATTGTTATCGCGTCTGGTAGACAACCTGCCGACGGCCGCGCACTTTGCCCGCATGCTGGTCGAAGCCCATGAACAGCTCGACCTGCCGCCGCGCACGGTGCTAAACGTCAACATCCCGAACCTTCCGCTTGAGCATATCCGCGGTATTCAACTGACCCGCCTGGGGCATCGCGCCCGCGCGGCTGCTCCGGTCAAGGTTGTCGATCCGCGTGGCAAGGTCGGCTATTGGATTGCAGCGGCAGGCGATGTTGAAGACGGCGGACCAGGGACCGATTTTCACGCGGTCATGCAAGGATACGTGTCGATCACCCCGCTGCAGCTGGACCGAACCTATCAGGACGGTTTCAGCAGCCTCAACGGCTGGCTAGAGGGGCTCGGTTGATGTCGCGCGAGCAAGATGATCTGTTACGACGCGGGATCGGGATGACCTCCCAACGCACCCGCGAGCGTTTGATTCAACGTTTGTACGAAGAAGGCCTGTCCAACGCTCAGGTGCTGGAAGTGATCCGGCGAACGCCACGGCATTTGTTCGTTGATGAGGCGCTGGCACACCGTGCCTACGAAGACACCGCATTACCGATTGGCCATAACCAGACCATTTCCCAGCCATACATGGTTGCGCGAATGAGCGAGCTGCTACTGGAAGCCGGTCCTCTGGACAAGGTGCTGGAGATAGGCACCGGCTCGGGTTATCAGACCGCAGTCCTGGCGCAACTGGTGGAGCGAGTTTTTTCGGTGGAGCGCATCAAGGTTTTGCAGGACCGCGCCAAGGAGCGACTGGTCGAGCTGAATCTGCGCAATGTGGTCTTTCGCTGGGGCGATGGCTGGGAAGGCTGGCCTGCTCTGGCGCCTTACAACGGCATCATAGTGACTGCAGTGGCGACCGATGTTCCGCAGGCCTTGCTTGATCAATTGGCGCCGGGTGGACGCTTGGTCATTCCGGTCGGCTCAGGCGAGGTCCAGCAATTGATGTTGATCATCCGCGAGGAGAATGGTTTTTCCCGTCATGTGCTGGGCGCGGTGCGATTCGTGCCCTTGCTCAATGGGCCACTGGCGTGAGGCTTGTTACGGCCCGTAATGAATTCTGTCCGGTCATCAAGGTCCTATAGCCGACGAGCAGGTTAACGCAGTATCTTGAATAAGTGCTGTAACGCACGGTTTTGTAACCAGTTAAGTATTAGCTGCCAGCCGTTATTACGGCACAATAGGCAACTTAAATTCAGTCACCAGTAAAGGGAGTGGCGGGTGAGTCTCACAGTCATTCGACAGTGTATGTCCATAGCAAGCTTTCAGCGCCTGGTGATTGGCATTGCCCTCGGTATATTTCTGGCCGGCTGCTCCAGCACGCCTTCTGGAGGGGTGAGGGTTGTCGATCGTAACAAGACGGCGCCCCAACGGCAGGCGGTTACGACCGGGCAGTACGTGGTGCGGCGTAGCGATACCCTGTTCTCTATTGCATTTCGTTACGGTTGGGACTGGAAAGCGCTGGCCGAACGCAATCAGATTCCTGCTCCCTATACCATCCACCCGGGGCAGACAATTCGCTTTGATGGCCGGTCAAGTTCCGCGCCGACGTCAGTCGCTTCCACATCCGATGTAGCCCCTTCCGGTTCGATCAAAACGACAGTGATCTCTCGCCCTATCGGGGTTGTCCCGGTAATCGTTCCTGCTCCTGCCGGGACTCCTGCGACAACGCCGATACAGGCTGTAGGACGTTCACCCGCGGGTTGGGCGTGGCCATCTAATGGCATTTTGATAGGTAAATTTTCTTCAAACGGTAGTTTGAATAAAGGAATTGATATCGCTGGGGATTTGGGACAGCCTGTTTTGGCTGCGTCTGATGGTTCGGTGGTGTACGCCGGGAGTGGCTTGCGGGGCTACGGCGAGTTAGTAATCATCAAACACAGCGACACCTACGTCAGTGCTTACGGACATAACCGTAGGCTGTTGGTTCGGGAGGGGCAGCAGGTCAAGGTCGGACAGACAATTGCTGAAATGGGGTCAACGGGGACTGACCGGGTGAAACTGCATTTTGAGATTCGCCGTCAAGGTAAACCTGTAGATCCTCTGGAATTCCTGCCACGTCGTTGATCGGTTACCAGCCTGTTTCCTGGCGTAGAGGGGACAGGCTCAAGCGTTGCCATGGAAGTTAGGCGCCGCTAGGGCTTGAGGTCGAACTCACCAAAGGACTATAACAATGGCTCTCAGCAAAGAAGCGCCGGAGTTTGACATCGACGATGAGGTGCTCCTTATGGAACCCGGCATCGTTCTGGACAAGGTTTCGAGCAAGGAAACTGCTGTAACTCCTGCCCGCGCCAAAGCCAAACACTCCACAACGCTCAAGCAACACAAGTACATCGACTACACCCGGGCGCTCGACGCCACTCAGTTGTATCTGAATGAAATTGGTTTCTCTCCTCTGCTTTCGCCGGAAGAAGAAGTCCACTTTGCGCGTTTGTCGCAGAGCGGTGATCCGGCAGGGCGCAAACGCATGATCGAAAGCAATCTGCGGCTGGTGGTAAAAATTGCCCGACGCTACGTCAATCGTGGACTCTCATTGCTTGACCTGATCGAAGAGGGCAACCTGGGCCTGATCCGGGCGGTCGAGAAATTCGATCCTGAACGCGGTTTCCGCTTCTCAACTTACGCGACATGGTGGATTCGCCAGACCATTGAGCGTGCCATCATGAATCAGACCCGTACGATCAGGTTGCCCATTCATGTGGTCAAAGAGCTTAACGTTTACTTGCGTGCTGCTCGTGAATTGACCCAGAAACTTGATCACGAACCCTCTCCTGAAGAAATCGCCAACCTGCTCGAAAAGCCGGTTGGCGAGGTCAAACGCATGCTTGGGCTCAATGAACGGGTGTCCTCCGTAGACGTTTCCCTCGGTCCAGATTCTGACAAGACTTTGCTCGATACGCTGACCGATGATCGCCCTACAGACCCGTGTGAATTGCTGCAGGACGATGATCTTTCCCAGAGTATCGATCAGTGGCTTTCCGAGCTTACCGATAAGCAGCGAGAGGTGGTAATAAGGCGTTTCGGCTTGCGAGGGCACGAAAGCAGTACCTTGGAAGACGTAGGTCTGGAAATTGGTTTGACCCGCGAAAGGGTCAGGCAAATTCAGGTCGAGGGCCTCAAGCGCTTACGTGAAATTCTTGAAAAGAACGGTCTGTCGAGCGAGTCTCTGTTTCAATAGCAGTGCATGGACTCAAGTGTGTGCGACGTTGTGCGACCGATTTATAAAAACACCTCGACTGGGTCGGGGTGTTTTTATATTCGCGAGGTGGATAAGTGGCTGCGGGTGTTCCATGATTTATTAGATGATGCCTTTCATACGTTTAGCGCGACGAGCAATAGGGCGTTTTTTATGTAAGCCTTTGCTTACGCGTGGTGTAAGTGATCGTAAGTTTAAGGGGGCGATATTGTCTTTGTTTTATTATTATTTGTGTAGTTTGTTGATTTTAAATGATATTTAATTTTAATGACTGGTCGGCCAGGACTCTTTTTGAAAACTTTTAACGGTTGCTCCTGGCGGTGAAATCACTAAGATAAGAACTGTGTCCAGGGATAGACACAGGCCGTTAAGGATGACAGTCAAGGACATCGCAGGATGCGATTCATCAGGATGATGAAAGGGATTACAGGGATTAAGGACAATATGGGCGGGTCATACCGCCCTTTTTTTTGCCTGCGGAAAACTGCCGGCGCAGCAGGGCCCGTTGGGCGGACCCTGTTTAAAGACTTAAAATACAAAAGGCCCCGAAGGGGCCTTTTGTAAGAGCAATACGACTTAGCGCTCTAGATCTTTGAGCTTGTCTTTGACGCCATCCCACTCTTCAGCATCGGGCAGGCCTTCTTTCTTCTCGGTGATATTCGGCCAGATTTCCGCTAACTCTACGTTCAACTGGATAAATACCTGCATATCCTCAGGCACTTCATCTTCCGAGAAGATTGCCTGTGCCGGGCACTCAGGCTCGCAAAGCGCACAATCGATGCACTCATCCGGGTGAATCACCAGGAAATTCGGGCCTTCGTAGAAGCAGTCCACCGGACACACTTCTACGCAGTCGGTGTACTTGCACTTGATGCAGTTGTCGGTGACGACGAAGGTCATTTCTAATTATCTCCTCAGGCGGCGGTAGCTGAGCCCTTCCAGCAGGGCTGCTAAGTTCGGGAACTTCCCAGGCCGTGTGAAACCAATACATTCAGTGGCAAGGCGCTTATACGGCATCGCGCCTTGCCTTACCGTTGTTCGTTCGCTTTCACGCGGCTCGGATAATCTGCGGAGTCAGGCTAAAAACCCGCAGCATCCCAAGCCGCGCGGGATTCTAACAGCTTGCAGCGATTGCCGTTAGATGCGCGTCTGCAAGACATACAATAACTCTAGCGCCTGGCGCGGTGTCAGGTCGTCTACTTTGGTTTTTGACAACTCTTCGAGTACCGGGTGCGGAAGGCTGGCGAACATATCGCTTTGCTGTGGGGTCGATGGTTTGCCAGGGACTGATCGGGGCGCCTCATGGGGCAGGCTCGTTGTTTCCAGACGCTGCAAGTGTTCCTTTGCGCGCAGTATGACCTTGGCTGGAACCCCCGCCAGCTGGGCGACTGCCAGGCCATAGCTTTGGCTGGCAGGTCCGGGCAAGACACGATGCAGGAAGACGATTCGTTCATTGTGCTCCGTGGCGTTCAGATGCACGTTTGCAACCAGCGGCTCGCTTTCCGGGAGTACAGTCAGCTCGAAATAGTGGGTGGCGAACAGCGTATAGGCGCGTAACTGGGCGAGACATTCTGCCGCAGCCCACGCCAGTGATAATCCGTCGAATGTGCTGGTGCCACGGCCAACTTCATCCATCAATACCAGGCTGCGGTCGGTCGCGTTATGCAGAATGTTCGCGGTTTCGCTCATTTCCACCATAAAGGTAGAACGGCCGCCTGCCAGGTCGTCGCTGGAACCGATCCGGGTAAAGATCCGATCCACCAACGACAGCTCGCAACTGGCTGCAGGTACGAAGCTGCCGATGTGAGCCAGCAAAACGATCAGGGCGGTCTGGCGCATGTATGTCGACTTACCGCCCATGTTCGGTCCGGTGATCACCAGCATTCGAGTGTTGTCATCAAGCGCCAGATCGTTGGCGACGAATGGACTGGTCAACACTTGCTCGACAACCGGGTGCCGGCCTTGTTCGATGCGCATGCACGGCTCATCGACGAAGCGTGGGCAGTTCAGGTCAAGGTTCAGCGCGCGCTCAGCCAGGTTGCTCAGTACGTCCAGTTCAGCCAATGCCGCAGCCGTGTCTTGCAAGGGCGCCAAATGACCGATCAGGTCTTCGAGCAACGCTTCGTAGAGCATCTTTTCGCGAGCCAGTGCGCGGCTCTTGGCTGACAGCGCCTTGTCTTCGAACGCCTTCAACTCAGGGGTGATGAAGCGCTCGGCGCCTTTGAGCGTCTGGCGTCGGATATAGTCGGCGGGCGCCTGCTCGGCTTGCTTGCTTGGCAGCTCGATAAAGTAGCCGTGAATCCGGTTGTAGCCGACCTTGAGGTTGGCCAGCCCCGTGCGGGCTTTTTCTCGGGCTTCCAGATCAATCAGAAACTGTCCGGCGTTTTCGCTGAGCGATTGCAGGTCGTCGAGCTCGGCGTCGTAGCCGGTTTTCAACACGCCGCCATCACGAATGACTGCAGGCGGGTTGTCGATGACAGCTCTTTGCAGCAGGTCCGCTAATTCCGGGTAGGTGCTGGTCGTCAGCGCCAGTTGCTGGAGGTGCGGTGCTTCCAAATCAGTCATTGCTCGTTGTAGCTCGGGCAATGCCGCCAGGGCGTCGCGCAGGCGGGCCAGATCACGCGGGCGTGCGTTGCGCAGGCCAATCCGGGCGAGAATCCGCTCGATATCGCCAATTTCCTTCAACTGCGGCTGCAGGTGTTCAAAGCGGTAACGTTCGAGCAGGCATGTGATCGAGCTTTGTCGGGCTTGCAGCACGCTCAAGTCACGTAACGGGCGATTCAGCCAGCGTGTCAGCAGGCGACTGCCCATGGCGGTCTGGCAGCGGTCCATGACCGATTGCAGAGTGTTTTCGCGTCCGCCTGCCAGATTGGTGTCCAGCTCCAGGTTGCGTCGACTGGCGCCATCGAGTACGACCGTATCATCCAGACGTTCATGGCGCAGGCTGCGCAAATGCGGGAGAGCGGTGCGCTGGGTTTCTTTGGCATAACCGAGCAAACAACCTGCGGCTCCGATAGCCAGTGTCAGGTTCTCGCAACCAAAGCCTTTGAGGTCCTGGGTAGAAAATTGCTGGCACAGGCTTTTAAACGCCGAATCGCGCTCGAAGTCCCACGGCGCACGACGCCGGGTCCCTCGTCGCTTCTCGGCGGGCAAGCCCTGTGGCCAATCATCGGGGATCATCAGCTCGACTGGATTGATGCGCTCCAGCTCCGCCAGCAGGTTTTCCCAGCCCTTGATTTCAAGAACACTGAAATTGCCACTGGTGATGTCCAGAACAGCGAGGCCAAACAGGCGTTCATCGCCCAATACCGCAGCAATCAGGTTGTCCCTGCGTTCGTCGAGTAGCGCTTCGTCGCTGACCGTGCCGGGTGTAATGATTCGCACGACCTGACGGTCCACCGGGCCTTTACTGGTCGCGGGATCGCCGACCTGTTCGCAGATCACTACCGACTCGCCGAGCTTCACCAGCTTCGCGAGATAGCCTTCGGCCGCATGGTAAGGAATCCCACACATAGGGATCGCCTGTCCCGCCGACTGGCCGCGCGCAGTCAACGTGATATCCAGCAGCTTGGAGGCTTTTTTGGCGTCTTCGTAGAAAATTTCGTAAAAGTCGCCCATGCGATAGAACATCAACTGATCAGGGTGTTGATTTTTCAACCGCCAATATTGCTGCATCATCGGGGTGTGGGAAGACAGGTCAGTCAATGCTTTATTCATCGGTTTTTTAGGCGAATTCGTCAAAAGTGTGGGCCAGATGTCGGGCGCCTTGCGGAGCTCATCGACGTGGATGAAGTCCTGTGCCCGTCTGTTTTTACAATGGGCGCAAGGTTAACACGCACGATCTTGCCTCGCAGAGTGGAGCCTGGCGAAAAGCCTGGTTACGACTTTGCGATGGGCTATTGCGCAGAGATGGCTACGCTTGCATTCAAGCTGTTTCATTCCAGAGAACAGCAGGAACAAGGATGTTCTTATGTCGAATAAACGTGGTCGAGATGCAGTCAATGGTCGCTTCATCTCTGTCGACGAGGCAAAAAAGCGCCCCAGAGAAACAATGATTGAAACCGTTAAAAAACCGGTCAAGAGAGGTCGGTAGCCATTCAATCGCGCGTGATCCAAGGGGCGGAGTGGTCGAATGCTTCTGTCCTTGCACGTATAAAAAGCTCGTGTACGGTGTCTCGTCTGACGTGCTGAAAATCGGAGAAGGTCGTGGATGATATTACCCAGCTTGCGGCTGTACTCGGCAAGCATCTGCAATCGTTGAAGGCGCAAGTAACCACCGCTGAATCCTGCACGGGGGGAGGGATTGCCGAGGCGATTACCCGTATACCCGGCAGCTCTACCTGGTTCGAGGCCGGTTATGTCACCTATTCGAACGCGCAAAAGACCCGTCAGTTGAACGTGCCAGCCGAACTGTTCGGTTCGGTGGGAGCGGTCAGCCGCGAAGTGGTCGAGGCCATGGTGTCGGGCGCACAGGAAAAAAGCGGGGCACAGTTTGCTGTCGCGGTCAGTGGCGTTGCCGGGCCTGATGGTGGCTCGGCGGACAAGCCGGTAGGGACGGTATGGCTTGCATGGGGCGCGGGACAGCAGCTCGTTTCCGAGCGCAGACAGTTTGACGGTGACCGTGATCAGGTCCGCCGACAAACGGTAAAGGCCGCGCTAGAGGGGCTGATACAGCTCGCGGCTGGAGAAATACTAAAACGGGGGTAGGCGAGCGCTCCACCCTGTGGAATAATACTGTCTACTTATACAGGTGTTGTGGCCGTCAGGCCTTATTGATTACGTGAGGACTTCAATGGACGAGAACAAGAAGAAAGCCTTGGCTGCGGCCTTGGGTCAGATCGAGCGTCAATTCGGCAAAGGTGCCGTTATGCGCATGGGGGATCATGACCGCCAGGCGATTCCTTCTATTTCTACCGGCTCACTCGGGTTGGATATCGCCCTCGGTATCGGTGGCTTGCCACGAGGCCGAATCGTTGAAATCTACGGTCCGGAATCCTCGGGTAAAACCACGCTGACGCTTTCGGTTATCGCTCAAGCCCAAAAGCTGGGTGCTACCTGTGCATTCGTCGATGCTGAACACGCGCTCGATCCAGAATACGCGGGCAAGCTTGGCGTCAATGTTGACGACCTGCTGGTATCGCAACCCGATACCGGTGAGCAAGCGCTGGAAATCACCGACATGCTGGTGCGCTCCAACGCCGTCGACGTTATTGTTATCGACTCCGTAGCAGCCCTGGTTCCGAAAGCTGAAATCGAAGGCGAAATGGGTGACATGCACGTAGGCCTTCAGGCCCGTCTGATGTCACAGGCGTTACGTAAAATCACCGGTAACATCAAGAACGCCAACTGCCTGGTCATCTTCATCAACCAGATCCGTATGAAGATCGGTGTGATGTTCGGTAGCCCGGAAACCACCACGGGCGGTAATGCGCTCAAGTTCTATGCTTCGGTCCGTCTGGACATTCGCCGTACTGGCGCGGTGAAAGAAGGTGATGAAGTTGTAGGTAGCGAAACCCGCGTCAAAGTCGTAAAGAACAAAGTGGCTCCGCCGTTTCGTCAGGCTGAGTTCCAGATTCTCTACGGCAAGGGTATTTACCTGAACGGCGAGATCATTGATCTGGCTGTACTTCACGGTTTTGTAGAGAAATCCGGTGCCTGGTACAGCTATCAGGGCAGCAAAATTGGTCAGGGCAAAGCCAACTCGGCCAAGTTCCTGGCGGATAATCCGGAAATTGGTGCGAACCTCGAGAAGCTGATTCGTGAAAAGCTGCTGACTCCAAGTGTCGACACCAAGGCATCATCCGGTAAAGTGGCTGCTGCTGATCTGGCCGAAGCCGACGTCGATATCTGATACAGCCTATGACAGCGGTGCTTGATACGCCTGTCGCCGTAAGGCGTACTGCAATGGACCTGCTCGCACGTCGCGAGCACGGTCGAGTCGAGCTGGCGCGCAAGTTGCGTCAGCGCGGCGCTCCTCCTGAATTGATCGAACCTGCCCTTGACCGGCTTACGGAAGAAGGGTTGTTGTCCGAGTCGAGATACCTCGAAAGCTTCGTTTCTTACCGTGCTCGCTCGGGGCAAGGGCCTTTGCGCATCCGTGAAGAACTTGGGCAGCGTGGCTTGCCACGAGCAGATATAGAGCAGGCATTACGCGAGAGTGGCTTCGACTGGCAGGCTCAGCTGGAAGAAACCTGGCGACGCAAGTTTGCCGGGAAACTACCGGTGGACGCTCGCGAGCGTGCGAAGCAGGGACGTTTCCTTAGCTATCGGGGTTATCCGCTGGACATGATCGGCCGCTTGTTGAGCGGCCGGGGTGCGGATGACTGAGCGAAGTGGACAAGCCGCTGAGCTTGCCCGGGGCAGGACCCCTTACGTGACCTTTAGCGGTTCACGTACACGGGTTTGTTGCTGAGGAGGGGTTTTGGCCCAGCTTTCCGGTTTGTTGATGTAATCGACCAGTTCGCGCAGGCGACCCTGGTTTCTTCCATTAAAGTTAAACACCAGTCGCACAAGGTGGCTGAACTGCGGTTCGTCGTGCTCTTCACCCATGTACATATGCTGATGGAAGGTGTCACTCAGCCGCAAGTCGGCAAACGCCTCTTGTATGTAGTCGAGTGACTGCTGGTTGAGCGGGTGATTCATCCGAATCACAAACAGACTTTTCAGCCACCGGGTGGAATGGAAGTTGTTGTAGAACTGGTTGATTTCATCGACCGCTTCTTCCGCGCTGTAAACCAGTCGCAGCAACTTCATGTCGCTTGGCAAAATGTAATGATTGGCCTCCAGTTGATGGCTGATGAAATTAAGCGCCTCTTGCCAGAAGCTGCCACCGGGTGTGTCGAGTAAAACGACAGGCACAAGTGGGCTTTTGCCAGTCTGAATCAGCGTCAAGACTTCCAGCGCTTCATCCAGCGTGCCGAAACCGCCAGGGCATAGCACCAGTCCATTCGCTTCTTTAACGAAGAACAATTTGCGGATAAAGAAGAAGTGGAAAGGCAGCAGGTTGTCAGTGCCTTCAACGGTGGGATTTGCATGCTGCTCGAAAGGCAGGGTGATATTGAAGCCCAGGCTATGGTCGAGCCCCGCTCCTTCGTGTGCTGCGGCCATAATGCCGCCACCGGCACCAGTAATCACCATCAGGTCGGAGCGCGCCAAGGCGGCGCCTACTTCCCGTGCCAAGGCATACAGCGGATGTTCTACAGGTGTACGAGCCGAGCCGAACACGGTGACTTTACGACGGCTCTTGAATTGTTCCAGTATCCGGAAGGCGTGCTCAAGTTCACGCAATGCTTGCAGGGTTATCTTGGCGTTCCAGCGATTGCGGTCGTCCTGCGCCATGCGCAGAACAGTCAACATCATGTCGCGGTAGAGCGGTAGATTGGGGCTGTTGGGAGCAACCAGGCCGATATGTTCTTCAACCTTGCTGGTGAGGTCGAAACCATTGCTCTGGAAGTGTCGAGACAAAAAATCATTCGGTTCATAAGGCATTCAGACTTTCTCCTTCTGCAGAACCACTGATCGTGCCGACATGATCGACACGACCGCGACACATCGTGTGTCGCTGGCTGCCCAGACATTTGCCCGAGCATTACAGCTGGCTTTGGAGCGCCAGTTTCGCACGGATATCGTTACCGAGTGATCCATACTGATTCTGCTTATGTCCTTGGGTTAAAAGAAAAACATGGGTACTACGTAACAGTACGGGCAACCCCCTTTTTGCCCTGAAAATTTAAAAGCCTTTTAAATGTATAGACCCTGCTTGTCGCCGTATGAAATTTTTTACCGATACTATTTCTTCACCGCGCAATCAGCGGCTTTGAAAGCCTGGGTCGCAACCGGGCGGTTGGTTTTGTATTCGGTGAACTCATACTTGAGCAGTGCGCCCTTGGCCATGAGTTGACGGTAACCGGTGTTGTGGCAAACGCTATCGCCCAATTGGCTGCGAACTGCGTCCGGGTTGCTGCGCATCTTCATGGCGTGGCTTTCGCGCACGCTAAGGTGATTGATCAAGACCTTTCCTTCAACCGTGTAACCCTGATCCAGAATGTCTTCATTGATCGCCCGCGGTGTGCCGACGCTGCTTTCCATAGCAACTTTTTCCAGCATTTTGCTCAGTTCGAAATCCTGCTTGGAGGCCGCTTCGGCGCAGAACGGTACTGCCAGCAAAAGCGAGAGGGAGGGGACGATAAGGCGCAGCATGAAACTCTCCTGATTCAGTGACTGGCCGTTGGACCAGCGACTTGAAAGTGCGTTCACTGCCGGGGTCGGTAACGACAAAACCGATCACACGCAGAGCGTGTTTGCCTGGGCAGGCTCGAATGGTCGTGCAGTATAAAGTAAACAAAGGGCAAGGAAACAAAGGGCGCGACATCGGCCTCTGATAAACTGCTTCGACTTTCTATCTGCCGAGATCCTGCTGTGTCGATACTTTGTATTTGTCGGCGTCATCCGCAATGAGTCATGCCGTTTCCCGGCTGCGAGCCCAACGCCTGGCGCGTAGTATCAAGCCTTTTACTGCTCGAGGCTCAAGGGCTGAGCGTTGCCCGGGGTGCCGGGTGATTTTCAGCTATTGCCTGTGCGCCTGGCGTCCGAAGGTGGCGGCCAAATCAGCCATGTGTCTGTTGATGTATGACGTCGAGCCGCTGAAACCGACCAATACGGGCTGGTTGATTGCCGATGTCATCGAAGAAACTCATGCGTACGGTTGGTCGCGGACTGAAGTCGATGCCGAATTACCGGCATTGCTCAATGATCCACAATGGCAACCCTATATCGTGTTCCCCGGCGAGTTTGTCGCCAGCGAACGTGTGGTCACCGAGGTGAAGCTAGAAGAAGGCAAGCGCCCGCTTTTTATTCTGCTGGACGCAACCTGGAGCGAGGCACGCAAGATGTTTCGCAAGAGCCCGTATCTGGATCATTTTCCTGTGCTCAGCCTGGAGCCGGAACAGATTTCCCGCTATCGACTGCGTCGCTCAAAGCGTGATGATCATTTTTGCACCGCTGAAGTGGCGGCGCTGTGCCTTGAACTGGCCGAGGACAACACCGCCGGTGGCGTGCTGGACGCGTATCTGGATGTCTTCACCGCACACTATCTGGCAGCCAAACATCAGCTTCCGGTCGACCTCGACGATGCGTCGCATACTCATCTCAAGGCTTTTTTATAGGGCCATTACCGGCTCAGGTTTTTTTGGCCACAACTGTGCTAGCAGCATACCCGCAAGCATCAGCGCGCAACCGAGGTAGCCCTTCGGGTGCAGCGACTCTCCCAGCAGTAGCGCACCAGCAATGGCGGCAAAGACGGCTTCGAGGGAAAGAATAATCGCCGCATGGGAGGCGATAGCATCTTTTTGTGCAACGACTTGCAGGGTATAACCGATCCCCACGGCAACCACGCCGCCGTACAGCAGGGCAGGGCCGGCGGCGATGATCGACTGCAACTGTATGTCTTCGAAAATCAGCGCCAGGATCAGGCTGATGACCGAGCAGGTCAGAAATTGCAGGAACGCGAGGCGGATCGCGTCGTGGCGGCTGGCAAAAACGCCGACCAGGATTACATGTCCGCCCCAGACAAAGGCCCCGATCAATTGCAACCAATCACCTGAGGCGACGTGGAAATTGTCCCCGACACTGAGCAGGAACATGCCCGCCACTGCCAGCCCTGCGCCAAGCCAGGTGCCTGTTCCGGTCTTGTGGCCCAGCAGCAGGCCCAGGAGCGGAACTACAATGACATAAAGACCGGTGATGAATCCGGCGTTGGTCACGCTGGTAAACAGTAGGCCGACTTGTTGCAGGTTGATGCCTGTGCACAATGCCAGCCCCATCACAATGCCACCGAGCAGTAGGCCGCGCGTCATTAGAGGCTCGGGCTTTGCAGCGCCGGAGCGACGGAGCAGCAGGGGCAACAAGCATAACGAGCCAAGGGCGAAGCGCAGGCCTGTATAGAGATATGGCCCAATATGGTCCATGCCTGAAGTTTGCGCGACAAAGCCGGAGCCCCAGATCATTGCGGTGATCAGCATTAACAGGTCGGCCCGCAGGGCTTGTTTTCGCATGATGACGCTCTAGTTGGGAGGGTGCAGACTTTGCCGTAAAGCGTTGAACTTGACCACCCCGACTTCGCTCGTCATCCTTGTCACCGAAATAACGCTTGAACGCTGGTTTTTGTAAGTCTTGGCGTTGAACGTACCGTGTTGGTACCGTGAGTTTGCTGGCATCGATGGATGCCTTCGTGAGCGCTGAATCCATTAGTGCTCACCTAAACAGGATCATTGATAAATGACATACGAAATCCTGATTGCTGATGACCACCCTTTGTTTCGCAGTGCACTGCGTCAGGCCTTGAGTCTGGGGTTGGGTCCTGAGGCTAAGTTAGTTGAAGCCGAAAGCATTGCCGAGCTTGAAAGCTGTCTGACCGATAAGGCAGATTGGGACTTGGTGTTGCTGGACTTGAACATGCCTGGCGCTTACGGATTTTCTGGCCTGGTCCTGTTGCGCGGACAGTACCCGCAAATCCCGGTGGTGATGGTGTCGGCGCAAGAAGAGGCATCCATCGTGGTTCGCTCGCGCGAGTTTGGCGCCAGTGGCTTTATTCCCAAGTCCAGTTCTCTTGAGACCATTCAGCAGGCCGTACGTACGGTGCTTGATGGCGATGTCTGGTGGCCGCCGCAAGTCAATGAAGCCATCAGCGTTTCGGCTGAAGCCAAGGCTGCCAGTGCAGGTCTGGCGAGTCTCACTCCCCAGCAGTTCCGGGTATTGACCATGGTCTGCGAGGGGTTGCTGAACAAGCAGATCGCCTACGAACTCAGTGTTTCGGAAGCCACGATCAAGGCTCATGTCACGGCGATTTTTCGCAAACTCAATGTTCGCACTCGCACACAGGCTGCTTTGCTCTTGCAGCAAATGGAATCAATTCCGGCCAACTAAATGCTGTATTCGGCCCGGATGCTCACGCTTTTTTGACTTTTGTTAAATTAGCCTTCCTTGTCTTTTTTACGCAGTTACCCATCTATGTCGCCCTTTAAAGGCCAAACAGGCCTGAAACGTATCTTCAACGCTACCGGCTATTCGTTTGATGGTTTGCGTGCCGCCTACACAGGTGAAGCTGCATTTCGTCAGTTGGTGCTCCTCAACGTGATCCTGATACCTCTGGCCTTCATGTTCAATGTCAGTCGGGGTGAGCGTGCGGTTCTGATTGCCGTATGCCTGCTGGCGCTGATTGTTGAGTTGCTCAACTCCGCTGTTGAGGCGGCCATTGACCGGATTTCGCTGGATTTGCACCCATTGTCGAAAAACGCCAAGGACATGGGCAGCGCGGCGCAATTCATTGCGTTGGGTATGATCGGCCTGGTGTGGGGTGTGATTCTGCTGGGTTGATGGTTCGCGGATAGCTGGATGGCTCAGGCAATACTCGGCAGCACTATTTCGTCGCTACGCTGAACCCCTGCGGTGAATGCGCGACACAGGTCGAGAAATTCGCGCATGGCAGAGGTCTGGTACTTCTGCTTGTGCCAGATGAAATAGAACTGCCGCGACAGGTCCAGCTCCGGGGTTTCCACCGCCACTAGGCTACCGCGGCGGATGGCATCGCGCAGTGCCAGACGAGAAATACAGCCAATACCCAAACCAGACTCGACTGCTCGCTTGATAGCTTCGGTGTGTTCCAGCTCTAAACGCACATTCAGGGCGTTGCGGTGGTGGCGCATGGCTTGATCGAAAGTCAGGCGGGTGCCTGAACCTTGCTCCCTGAGGATCCAGGCTTCCTGGGTCAGTTCCTCCAGGGTGGCGTGACCGCGTTTGGCCAACGGGTGCTGCGGGGCGCAGAAAACCACCAGTTCGTCTTCGACCCACGTCTGAACTTCGATGTCGGGATGGGTACAATCACCCTCGATCAGACCTAGATCAATTTCGTAATGGGCAACTTGCTGCACAATATTCGCTGTGTTTTGCACGCTCAGCTTCACTTGGCTCTCGGGATGGCGCTGCATGAAACTGCCGATCAAGAGCGTGGCCAAATAATTGCCAATGGTGAGCGTGGCGCCGACTGCCAATGAGCCGAAGCCGGATTTGCCATTGAACAGGTCCTCGATCTCCTTGGCCTGATCCAGCAGCGCTACCGCTTGTGGCAGTAGCTGGCGGCCCGTTGCGTTCAGGCTCAAGCGTTTGCCGGCGCGATCAAATAATTGGCAGCTGGATTGGCGCTCCAGCTCAGTAATAGAGGTGCTGGCCGCTGATTGCGAGAGTGACAAAAGCCCGGCAGCGCGCGAGACGCTTTCCTGCTGAGCGACGGCGACGAAGACTTGAAGTTGACGCAGAGTAAATCGCATATCTATATAACCGATAACCCATATCTTAATAATTCATTTAACAGATATTGTGCTTGCCACTAGAATGACGCGCAATAGCGCTCAGAGTCAGCGCGAGCGAAATTTTCCGGAGCCCCCGTACATGAGCAACATGAATCACGAGCGTGTCCTGAGCGTCCATCACTGGAACGACACCCTCTTTAGTTTCAAGTGCACCCGTGATCCAGGTTTGCGCTTCGAGAACGGTCAGTTCGTCATGATCGGTCTTCAGCAGCCGAACGGGCGCCCGCTCATGCGCGCTTACTCGATCGCCAGCCCGAACTGGGAAGAGCATCTCGAATTCTTCAGCATCAAGGTGCCTGATGGTCCCCTGACGTCGCAGTTGCAGCATTTGAAGGAAGGCGACGAGATCATCATCAGCAAGAAACCGACCGGCACTCTGGTGCTGGACGATCTCAAGCCGGGCAAGCACCTGTATCTGCTCAGCACAGGAACGGGCCTGGCGCCGTTCATGAGCGTCATTCAGGACCCGGAAACGTATGAGCGCTTCGAGAAGGTTATTCTCTGCCACGGCGTACGCTACGTGAACGAGGTTGCCTACCACGAGTTCATCACTGAGCACTTGCCGCAGAACGAGTTCTTCGGTGAAGCATTGCGTGAAAAACTGATTTATTACCCAACCGTGACGCGTGAGCCGTTCGAGAACCAGGGCCGCCTGACCGACCTGATGCGCAGCGGCAAGCTGTTCAGGGACATCGGTCTGCCGCCGATCAACCCCGAGGATGATCGTGCAATGCTGTGTGGCAGCCCGAGCATGCTCGATGAGACCAGCGAAGTTCTCAACAGCTTTGGCTTGAAGGTGTCCCCGCGCATGCGTGAGCCCGGCGATTACCTGATCGAGCGCGCCTTCGTCGAGAAGTAAGGTCAGCCGATTCAGAAAAAAACCTGCTTCGGCAGTCAATGGCCGAGCGGGTTTTTTCTTTTGCAGCGTGTTACTCATTGTGTCGCTGGCACGACCTCAAGCACGCGTATCAGCCCGTTTTGCGGATAATGCCAGCGAACGTCAAGATCCCACAGCTGCGTGCCGTAGCGGCGTTCTGGCGTTGGTACCTGATAAGCCGGGCGTGGATCCTGCGCCAGACATTGCTCGATCAGCTCGACCAATGGCTCATTCAGACGTTGCGCGTGTTCACGGGCCTGAAGCAGCGCGCTGCCTTCCCATTGCACCGGAATCAACATCGGCGCGGCACTGGCAATGGTGTTTGTGGCGCCCTCGACGCTATCTGCGTAGGGCACGTACGGTTTGATGTCCAGCACAGGAGTGCCGTCCAGCAAGTCGATGCCCGAGACCCAAAGGCGTCCAGGCTCTACCTTCTCCAGCTTCACCACCGACTGACCAATGCCGTTGGGGCGGTGAGTCGCACGCGTTGCGAACACGCCCATGGACTGGTTGCCACCGAGGCGCGGCGGGCGAACCTTCAGGCGTGGCTTTTCTTCCAGTGTCTGATGGAAAAGAAAGAGTAGCCAGATATGGCTGACCTGCTCAAGCCCTTGTACGGCGTCGGCATGATCGAAGGGTGCCACCAACTCCAGGACGCCACGCGCAGCGGGAGCCAGTTGGGGCTGCCGAGGAATGGCGAATTTTTCCTTGAAGCAGGAGCGCATGAAGCCGACGGGGGAGACGTTGTAAGTCATGGTCATGATCTTGGGCCGAGGTCCGTCGGGTCATCCGTTTTGAAGCAGGGGACTCAGGCGCGAATGCGCAGCGTCAGGCCCTTGAGGAAGTTGCGCAGCAGCTGGTCGCCACAGGTCCGGTAGTTGCTGTGACCGAACTTGCGGAACAGCGCGCTCAGCTCTGGCTTGGACACCGGAAACTCGGCCGCCTTGAGAATGGCGTGCATGTCGTCTTCCTTGAGTTCGAAGGCAACCCGCAGTTTTTTCAGCACGGTGTTATTGGTCACTGGCACTTCAATTTTTTGCGGGGCGCGACTGTCGTCCTTGCCGCGCTTGAAGATCACCAGACCATCGAGAAAGTGCGCCATGACTTCATCGCTGCAATTCAGATAGCCTTCTTCTTCCTCGTCCTTTTTCATGAAGGCGATCACGTCGTCCTTGGACACGTCCAGGCCACCCAGCTTGATGATCTCCACGACTTTGCCATCGCTGATATCGAGCATGTAGCGAACGCTACGCAGTACGTCGTTGTTCATCATTGTTTACGGTCCTGATAAGTCTGATGTGAACGTCGCACGGGAAGCCTGTGCGACGCTGAAATGTGGGGCGCGCCGGCTTAGAATTTTTCCTTGCCGGACAGGTAACGCCATTGGCCTTCTGGCAGCTTGCCCATGGACACACCGCCGATGCGGATGCGTCGAAGGGACACGACCTTGAGGCCGACGCTTTCACACAGTTGGGCAATGACGCCGGGCTGGGGGTTCTTCATGGCGAAGCGCAGGCGGTTTTCGTTCTGCCAGCTGGCTTTTACTGCCGGCAGTTCCTTGCCCTTGTAAGTCAGGCCGTGGTTGAGGCGATTGAGACCATGGGCTGCCATGGTCCCTTCGATCTCGACTACGTATTCCTGTTCGATCTTGCTGCGATCGTCGGTCAACTTGCGCAGTATTTTCCAGTCCTGGCTGAAGACCATCAACCCGCTGGCGTTGGCTTGCAGGGTCGAAATGGGCGACAGGCGCATGAAGTGCCCTTTAAGGGGGCGCTTACCGTACCGATGCTCTTCGGACAAGGTGCCGGGGGTGATCAGTTGCAGCGCGCTTTCGGCATCTAAGTTCGCCGGCTGATGCAAGAGAATGGTCACTGATTCCGGCGCAGTTGCTTTTGCCTCGGGATCGAGCTCGATTTTCTGGTTATCGACTTTGAACTGCGGCTCTTCAATGACTTCACCGTCAACCGTGACCCAACCGCCTTCGATAAACAGTTCAGCCTCCCGGCGGGAGCAGCCGACCAGCTCGACAAGGCGTTTGGAAAGGCGAATGGGGTCTGTCATGACAAAGAGCCGTTACTTAAGGGGAAAGACGGCTATTGTACCCGCGCACGCAGTGTTAATCGCGGCCACATTGAAAATGCCTTCAAGATAGGTGGTCGTTCTGTGCTTTTTCGTTAGCGAAAGGCCATCCAGGAACCCATCGCGGGTGACGCCTGGTCCTGATTGGCTAAAGCGTGTTCCCTGGAGTCTGGTTTATGTCCAAATGGCTTGCCGCATTGATAATGAGCGTCAGCTTGCCGTTGTTCGCTGCTGAAACGCCGTCCTACGGCCCGCAGTTGCAAGGTTTCGAGTATCCCTATCCTGCACAGAATTTTGCTTTTGATTCTCAGGGTGAACAGGTACAGATGGGCTACATGGACATCAAACCGTCCCATGCGTCCAATGGGCGCACCGTTGTGCTGCTGCATGGCAAGAATTTTTGTGGCGCGACCTGGGGAGGGACAATCAAACCGTTGAGCGACGCGGGGTACCGGATGATTGCGCCTGATCAGATAGGTTTCTGTCGGTCGAGTAAACCTGAACATTACCGTTATACGTTTGAGCAATTGGCGCAGAACACCAACGCGTTGCTCACCCACCTGGGCATCGACCACGTCATTGTGCTCGGGCATTCCATGGGCGGTATGTTGGCCACCCGCTTTGCATTGATGTACCCGCAACAGGTCGACCAACTGGTCTTGGTCAACCCCATCGGTCTTGAGGACTGGAAAGCCAAAGGCGTGCCGGCTCTCACGTTCGAGCAATGGTATGCGCGCGATTTGAAAACCAATGCCGACAGCATCCGCAAATACCAGCAGGCGACTTATTACGCCAACGAATGGCGGCCGGAGTTCGATCATTGGGTCGATATGCAGGCGGGCATGTACAACGGCAAGGGGCGTGAAGAGGTGGCCCATGCCTCAGCGCAGACCTATGAGATGATTTTCAATCAGCCGGTGTTCTACGCGTTCGAAAACCTGAAAATGCCTACTCTGTTAATGATCGGACAAAAGGACAACACCGCCATCGCCAAAGACCTGGCCCCCGAAGCGTTGCGTAAGACATTGGGCAACTATCCCGAACTAGGCAAGGCCGTGGCCAAGCGCATTCCTCATGCAACGCTGGTTGAGCTCGACACGCTGGGGCATGCACCACAAATCCAGGACCCAGAGCACTTCAACAAGGCCCTGATTGACGGTTTGCTCGACTGATCGCCGGGGGCATGCAGCGCAGGCTTCATTCAATGGGGCCTGCTCAGGCGCATATGCAGTAACGGATAAGGCTGACCCATGCCATCCACCTCAGAACGACCGATCACCTCAAACCCCTGCTTGAGGTAGAACCCCAGGGCTTGAAGGTTTTGCTCGTTGACGTCCAGTTCATCGGCGTGGAAGTGCTCAATAGCATGAGCGAGCAGCAACTTGCCCAGTCCTTGGCCGCGGTGCTCAGGGTCGATGAACAGCATTTCGACCTTGCCCGCGGCGATTCCGGCGAAACCGGTGATTCGTTGCCGAGTGTCTTTGCTGCAAATCAGCATCACCGCATCCAGATACTGATTGAGCACCATGCTCTTGAGCATAGAGATATAGGAGCTGGGCAAGAAATCATGGGTGGCCCGCACCGAGTCTTCCCAGATGCGGGCGAGCTCCGGGTAATCACTCTGTCGTGGCGTATGAATGACCGAATGACTGCGCATACAACCTGTCTCCTTAGGCAAAAGTGTCGGTCCGTGACTCGGCAGCTTTTTAATGTCGATTTTTTTGAAGTGTGATCTTGTGTTGATTAAATCTAATAGAAAAAAAACAGCTTGTTGGTGATTTTTTGTAGGGGCTCTGATTTTCGAGTCTGCCACGTTTTCCTGACAGGTTTCGACGGTGTCGGATCAAGCCCACTCGATATCGGGAAGAGTCTTACGTGTTCCTTGCAGTGTGACTGGCATTCGCTGAGTCTATTTTCAACGACACTGCGTGCCCCTTCCAACACGAAGATCCGCGCATGTCTCATCCCGGCCTTACCCCGAAGTTCTGTCTGGACATCAACGGGGAGCAGCAAACTGACTTGCAGGTGCTGAGTTTTCACGGGACCGAGGCGTTGAGCCGACCCTATGAAATCAACATCGAACTGGTGAGCCGGCGCTCATCCCACGCGTTGGACGGCTTGCTGCATAAAGCGGCCTACCTGAGATTCGGGGCGCAAGGGCAGGGGCTGCACGGTCATATTTATGCGATCCGCCAAGGCAAAACAGGCGGGGCATTCACCCATTACCATCTGGTGCTGGCCCCCTTTCTGGCCTTTTTGCAGCACTCGAGCCATCGCCGTTCGTTCCAGAAAATGACCGTGCCGGAGATCATTCTTGAGGTGCTGAAAGGGCACCACATGCTGAAGGGCACCGATGCATCGTTCGACCGCATCACGGCGGTCATGGCGCCGCGCGACTATTGCGTGCAGTACGACGAGTCGGACCTGCACTTTCTCAGCCGGTTATGCGAGGAAGAGGGGGTTTTCTACCGGTTTGAGCACACGCCTGACAGTCATCACCTGATCTTTGCCGACGATGAAACCCGATTCCCGCAGCAATCTCCGCAGGTGTTGCCGTTCAAACCGGGGAGCGGCCTGGTGGCAGAAGGTCCGGCGGTCAAGGCCTTCGGCGTGCGATTGACGGCCCAAACCAACCATGTCGCCCTGCGCGACCATGACTTCAAACAGACCCATATCCCGCTGCAGAGCCTGCAAAACCCCACGCGAACCCAGGCGCAATGGGAGAGCGGCGAAGTCCCCAAATACGGTCCCTACCTGGAGAATTACGTCTATCCCGGGAATTTCGAAGAAAAAAGGCGCGGTGACGTTCTATCCAAGCGTGCGCTTGAGCGCCATCAAACCGGCTTTCGCCTGGCGGATGGCGAGAGTGATGCGTCGCTTTTGCGCAGCGGATCGCGCTTGCACCTGGTTCAGGATTACGGCCCCGAAACCCACTGGGTGCTGATTTTTGTGCAACATGACGCCAGACAGCCGCAGGTGCTCGAAGAGCTGGCCGGCAGCAGCCCGGTTGACTACGGGCGCATCGCTCAGGGGTATCGCAACACCTTCACCGCCATTGCGGAAGCGGTCCAGTTCCGTCCGGCGCTGGAACACCCAAAACCGCGAATCCACAGCACCCAGACCGCCAGGGTCACCGGCCCTGTGAATGAAGAAATCTACTGCGACAAATTCGGCCGGGTGAAAGTCAAATTCCACTGGGACCGTAGCGAACAGGACGATGAAACAACCAGTTGCTGGGTGCGGGTTGCGTCCAGTTGGGCAGGCGATGGGTATGGCGCCGTCACCATTCCCCGAGTGGGCATGGAGGTGCTGGTTTCCTACTTGGAAGGGGACGCCGACAGGCCGGTTATCGTCGGCTGTTTGCCCAATAACCTGAACCCCGTTGCGTACGGACTGCCTGAAAACAAGACCAAAAGCATCTTTCGCAGCCGGAGTTCCAGTGCAAGTACCGGTTTCAACGAAGTTCATTTTGACGACAAGAGCGGTGCGGAACGGGTCTACCTGCGCGCCCAACGCGACATGGAACAGCTGATCCAGAACGACAGCCGGACTGAAATTGGCGGTCAGCGCCTGGAAACCATCAAGGGCAACAGCACCTCGGTGCTCAACGGTGAGGAACACCGAACCCTCACCGGCGAGCGCAAGGTTCAGCTGCTGGCGGGCGATCATCTGCAGGTGGCAGGCAGCAGCCACACCCGTGTGGGTCAGGTGTTGGTGAAAGAAGCCGGATTCGAGGTGCACCTAAAATCCGGCGTTAACCTCGTCATTGATGCTGGCGTCAGCCTTACGTTGAAAGCGGGTGGTCAACACATCCTCATCAGCCCTGCCGGGATTTTCAGCAGCGTGCCGATCGTGTTGGGCGGGGTGCCAGTGCCGGGAATAGCGGCGATACCATTGATGCCGGGGCAGGTTCAGCCCCTGGTTGCCGGCAGCGTTGTTGCATCGCAGGGGCAAGTCGAAAAAATCCTCAGCGGACAGCTGACGTGCCCGTTGTGCGAGCTGAACAAGCCGGTACCGAAGAGCGTCTAAGGTAAAAAGCGGCGTTCCATCGCTGATTGTTAACCCTTACTTCAGTTTCGCTTCAGCGATCTGCACTTCAACGAAGTGTTGAATCAACGAGACTTGCGGCTCTTGCTGGCGCAGGTTCATGACCATTTTGCTCATGCGCTGCAACTTCTCGCTGGGCTTGGCCCATTCAGCTTCCAGCAGCGGAGCGGACCATGCCTGTATCGCCTCGGGCACGGCGGCGCGGCCCATGCTTTTGATGCGGCGGATCTCCCATTCGGTGAGATGGTTGGGCAGGGTCCAGAGGGTCATGACGTGGTACAGGTACCACCAGAACGGATAACTCCAGCCGACTTCGCCCGCCTTGCGCCGCCGGCGCATGCGTTCGCGAGCGTTGTAGAACGTGTGCAGCCCCTCATGTGGCGGATCGTCGGGGCCTTGCAGGTCGAGAGGGTCCTGAATGTCCTTGAGCGTGTGGACCTCATACTCCATGTACGCGCGAATGGCT
>NZ_JASJVE010000026.1:0-62534 GCF_036346185.1 Pseudomonas sp. 10C3
CTTCAGTACTGGTCTGCTCGCCGAACATCATGGAGCCGAGAGTCAACGTAGAAACCCGCAGGCCGGATTGGCCAAGAATGCGATAAGTCATGCTCGATATCCTTTTCAATGAGTGGAAGGGAAAAACAGAATGTTTCCAAACATAGAACCTCGCCACGTCGCGGTCCATTACAAATGCAGGGTATTTATGAATGGCTCTGGGCCATTCGACACCCTTGACGGCCAGCACCGCTACCGTAGACTGCCGCCTTTAGTCGGGAGTAAAGGCTATGCGCCACTTGCGTTGTTGGGCTTACGGATTTGCCTGTCTTGCTGGCTTGGCACAGGCAGACACTTCCCAATCGAATGATCCATTGTTGGACAGTGCTCCCCCCAGCGCGCAGACCGTGACCACCGGCGAAGCCCGTGGCGTCTTGCGGGCTCGTGATCAGGCGGTGCTTGCCAGCGAATTGTCCGGGCGAATCGTCGACATGCCGTTCAGCGAAGGCGAGGCCTTCAACAAGGGCGATACCCTGGCGCGCTTCGACTGTGCCGCTTATCAGGCCCAGCTCAATGCCGCCCAGGCAGGCATTCGCGGCGCCAGTGAAGAGTTGGCGCACAACAAACAACTGGCCTCGCTCAACTCCGTTGGCCGTTTCGAAGTGGCGCGAGCCGAAGCCAAACTGGCTGAAGTGCAGGCTCAAGCGCAGGTCTATCAGGTTCAGGTCAAGCGCTGTAGCGTGGTCGCGCCATATGATGGTCAAGTAGTGCTACGCAAGGCGCAGCGCTATGAAAGCGTTTCGGCTGGCGCGCCGCTGATGGAAATTGTCGACAACCGCACCCTGGAAATTCACCTGTTGGTGCCGTCGCGCTGGATGTCACGACTCAAGCCTGGGCAAACCTTCAGCTTTACCCCCGATGAAACTGGTCAGCCACTGACCGCAACGGTCAAGCGATTGGGTGCGCGCATCGATGAGGGTAGCCAAACGCTGTTGCTGGTCGCCTCGCTGACTGACGTCAAGGGCCTGCTGGCGGGCATGAGTGGTACCGCGCATCTGGCGTCCGCCAAGTGAACGCTGCGGCGCCAGGCATAGCCGAACGGGTTTTCGCGCAATTTCTCGATCTGGAGCGTCAGACCCGCGCCGCCAAAGATATCGATCAACTGGCCTACAGCCTGGTCAATGACGGTCAGGCCCTGTTCAGTTTTCGTCACGCAGCGCTGTTGATCGCTGGCAAGGTGCGCGCAGTGACGGGCGTCAGCATGGTTGAACCCAATGCGCCCTTTGTCGCCTTCGTCGAGCACGCTGTGGCAGACCTGTTCAAAAAAAATCAGTTAAACCAGCCGGGTTCTGTCGCCATCGAACAGCTGGGTGGGCAGGACCAGGCGGAGGTGCAGGCGCTGTCGGCGACCCAAGTGTTCTGGCTCCCCTTGCTTGATCGCAAAGGCCTGGTATTTGGTGGGTTGTGGTTGGCCCGCGAACAAGCCTGGACACAGCCTGAGCAAATGCTTCTGGCGCGGTTGGGCGACACCTACAGTCACGCCTGGCTGGCGTTGCAACCGCGCAAGCCGTGGCGTTTGCATTGGTCCGGGAAAAAGCAGCTGGCGTTGGTCGGGGTGTTGTTGCTGTGTCTGTTGATACCTGTGCGTCAATCGGTGCTCGCACCCGCCGAAGTGGTGCCATTGGGTGGCCGCGTGGTGGCGGCACCGCTGGACGGAGTGATCGCCGAGTTCTTGGTCAAGCCCAACCAGCCGGTAAAAACTGGCGACCTGTTGCTGCGCTTCGAAAGTACCACGCTCAAAGCGCAGGCAGATGTTGCTGAGCGGACCTTGGGTGTGGCCGAAGCGGAGCTCAAGGCCAACGCACAGCGGGCCTTCGCTGATGCCGAATCCAGCTCGCGCATCGACCTGCTGGCGGCGCGCGCCGAACAAAAGCGCGCCGAGCGTGATTACGCGCGTGAGTTGCTCAAACGCAGTGAAGTGCGGGCCGAACGTGACGGCATCGCGGTATTTGCTGACGCAGAGCGCTGGACCGGAAAACCGGTGCAGACGGGCGAGCGCCTCCTGGATATTGCCGACCCGACCCAAGCGGAGCTGCGTATCGAACTGGCGGTTGGCGATGCCATTGAGCTTGAGCCTGGTGCAAAGGTGGCACTCTTTCTCGACAGCGATCCTTTGCACCGCTATGAGGCAACTCTGGAACGTGCGGCTTACGAGGCACAACCTACCGCTGCGGGGCAATTGGCCTACCGGCTGGACGCGAGCTTCAGCGAAGCGCCGCCGCGAATTGGTTTGCGTGGCACCGCCAAACTCTTCGGTGAGCGCGCGCCAGTGGGGCTCTATCTGCTGCGTCGTCCTCTGGCAGCGTTGCGTCAGAGCGTAGGCCTTTAAATGAACGTGCCCGCGCTGCGAGCGGATTTGCAGCTGTCGGCGGCTGCCCCGGCGCTGGACGGTTCGCCACGCTGGACCCTGGCTGACCCGGTGCGTGGGCGTTACTTCAAGCTCGGTGCGGCGGCAATTCGCTTGCTGCGCCATTGGTCGCTGGGTGATGCCAGCAAAGTTTTGGCTGCTGCCAATCAGGAACCTGGTCTTCCATTGGTCGGGCATGAGCTTGACGAGCTGCTGAGCTTTCTGCGCGCCCATGACCTGATTGCCGCACTGGATCAGGAGCAGCGCGACAGTTATATGCGCAAGGCGGCCGCCCAGCGTCAGGGCGTTTGGCAGATGCTGCTGCATCAATACCTGTTTTTCCGAATCCCGCTGTGGCGCCCCGATGCTTTCCTCAATCGCGTCTGGCCGTGGCTCGAACGTTATGGCTCGCGTCTGCTGCGCTATGGCTTACCCCTCACCCTGGGAACTGGCGTGTTTCTGGTGGCGCGTGATTGGGACCGTTTTCTGTCGACGTTTCCGCATTTGTTCAGTCTCGGCGGCGCGATGGCGTTCGGCATCGCGTTATTTTTCGCCAAACTGTGTCACGAATTCGGTCATGCATTCATGGCCAAGCGTGCCGGTTGCCGGGTACAAAGCATGGGCGTGGCATTCATGGTTATGCTGCCGTTGTTTTATACCGATGTCAGCGATGCCTGGCGGGTCAATGATCGCCGTTCACGGCTGCTCATTGGCGCGGGTGGCGTGCTGGCTGAGTTGGTCTTGGCCTGCATCGCCTTGCTGGTCTGGTCACTGCTGCCCGACGGCCCGGCGCGTACCGCTGCGTTCATGCTGGCCAGTGCGACCTGGCTGACCACGCTGGCGGTGAACCTCAACCCATTCATGCGCTTTGATGGTTATTTTCTGCTCAGTGATTTGTGGCAGGTGGACAACCTGCAAGGTCGCGCCTTCGCTCTGTGCCGCTGGCGCTTGCGTGAGGTCCTGTTCGGTTATCAGCAACCGGCACCGGAGCCGTGGTCTCCCGCCATGCAACGTCGACTGTTGTTGTGGGGGTATTTCTCCTGGCTGTGGCGCGCAGCGTTGTTCTTTGGCATTGCGCTGGCGGTCTATCACCTGTTCTTCAAGCTGCTCGGCATCTTCCTGATGATGGTCGAGTTGGTGTGGTTCATCTTCCTGCCGATTTGGAAAGAAATGCGCATCTGGTGGAAAAGTCGCGAATACGCCCATAACGCTCGCGCCCTGTTCAGTTTGCTGGGTTTGCTGGCAGTTATTGCCGTACTGGTATTGCCATGGCGCAGCAGTGTCGAGTTGCCGGCGATGCTTGAAGCCGGACGTGTCAGTGCGCTGCACACGCCTATCGCGGCGCGGGTCAAACGAGTGAACGTGCAGGACGGGCAGCGCATCGAGGCAGGGGCGGTTTTGATCGAGCTGGAGTCGCCGGATCTGGACTCGCGCCAGACCATCGTGCGTCGGGAGATAGATATTCTGCAGCTGCAATTACGGCGTCAGGCCGGACGTAGTGAAACGGTGGCCGATGTGGGCATCTTGGAGCAGCGGCTGGCTGAAGCGGTGGCTCAATACCGTGGACTGGTGGCGCAGCGTGAGCGTCTGCTGGTGCGTGCGCCGCAGGCCGGACAGGTGCGTGATCTGTTACCAGAACTGAGCGTCGGGCGTTGGGTATCGACCAAGCTGCCATTGGCGCGCGTGGTGGAGGACGGTGTCCGGCTGCGAGGCTATCTGGCTGAGGAAGCATTGTGGCGTGTTGCGTCGGGCGCGGAGGGACGTTTTATTCCTGATGACCCGATGCGCCAGGCTATCCCTGTGGCGCTCCTGGAGGTGGACGCCAACGGCGTGAACTATCTGGATCTGGAAGCCCTGGCCTCCGATCACCATGGGCCAATTGCCGTTCGCCGCGATGAAAGCCACCGCGCCGAACCTGTGCAAGCGCAATACGGCGCACGCTTGAGCATTCTGCAACCCACGCCTACCCCAAATCAGCCCCTGCGTGGTTTGGTGGTGTTGCAGGGGCGCAGTGAGTCGCTGCTGGGCAATGCCTGGCGTCGATTGGCGGCGTTGGGCGTGCGGGAAAGCGGTTTCTAAGAATAACGAGCGCACTGGGCTGGCAAGTGCTCATCGGCATACTGTTATAAAACGTTATTTTTTCAGGCCGTTACCGAGGGACGGCTCAAGTGTTTTTTCGTCGCCAGAAAACTGCCGAAGAGGCCTGTATTTACGGGGGGGTTCATCCCGAAAAAGTGCCAGGTGATATCAAAACAATACTAGGCGTATATTCCACGATCCGGTAATCTTGTCCTACAAATGGACTTCCGCAGTGGGTGAAGGGATTGGCAAGTTTTCATTTTATTTCAGGCTTGCCGCGTTCCGGGTCTACCCTGCTCTCCGCTATCCTTCTGCAAAACCCAAAATTCCACGCCGGCATGACCAGCCCGCTGGGTTCGTTGTTTTCTGGCGTGCTCGAACAATGCAGTGCGGGCAGTGAGTTCGGTGCGGTTATCGACACCGGCATGCGCCAGCGCCTGCTGCGTGGGTTGTTCGATTCCTACTACGCCGACAAAGCCGACAAGCCCGTTATCTTCGACACCAATCGCCAATGGTGTGCACGTTTACCTGCCCTCAAGGAACTGTTCCCCCAGGCCAAGACCATTGCCTGTGTGCGTAACGTTGCCTGGGTGATGGACAGCATTGAGCGGTTGTACCGCGCAAATCCGTTCGAGAACACCAAGTTGTTTTCCGACGCGAACGAGCGCAATACCGTTGAGAGCCGCGTCGAAACCCTGGCCCAACGCAACCGCCTGGTGGGGTTCGCCTGGTCAGCGCTTAAAGAAGCCTATTACGGTGAGCAAGCTGACTCGTTGTTGATCGTCGACTACGAGCTGCTGAGTCAGGCACCCGAGTTGGTCATGCGCCTGGTCTACGACTTTATCGGCGAGCCCTGGTTCGAGCATGACTTCGAGAACCTGGTCTATGACGCGCCGGAGTTCGATCAAGGTCTCGGCATGAGTGGCCTGCACAAAGTAAGACGCAAGGTCGAGATGACACAGCGGCGCACGATCCTGCCGCCAGATATTTTCGAGAAGTACGCAGAGTTGTCCTTTTGGAACGATGGTCGGTCCAGTGCCGCCAACGTCATCCGTATAAAAAACTGAAACCGCTATCAACTGATAGCGGTCATTCGTTTGAGAGTCTGAGTTTCGAGCGCAGGTGAGCCTCATGTGGTGGAATAAAGCTAAGTCGTCGAGTGCAAGACAGGTAGCGCCACGGGCGAAAGCTTTGGCTGCGCCATTGATCATGTCGCTTGAGCCGCGAATGCTGTTCGACGGTGCGGTCGCCGCGACAGTTGCGGACACCGCTCACGCCGACAGCCATGCCACCACGGACGCCGCCAAGCCAGCGGCGGCGACCGATCATGCTGCCAGCAACGATAGCCATCCCCAGACCGATACGGCCGCGACGCCGACACCGACACCGCCTGCAGTCCCAGGGCAGACCGTGGTGTTCGTCGACTCGCGGGTCAAGGATTCCGAAAGCCTGCTTAAAGGTGTCGCGGCCGGTACCCAAGTGGTCGAATTACAGGCCGGCAAGGACGGCTTGCAGCAAATTGCCGACTACCTCGACACCCACCACGGCGTGAGCACCGTTGAACTTATTGCCCACGGCAACTCGGGCGACCTGTGGTTGGGCAGCACCTACCTCTCGGCCGATAACGTCGCGGCACGGGCCGACGTATTGGCGCGCATCGGCAATGACATGAATGTCGGCGGCGATATCCTGCTCTACGCCTGCAACACCGCCGCGGGCGACAAGGGTATCGGCTTTGTCGACTCCCTGGCGCAATACACCGGGCGCGATATCGCGGCGTCGACCAACCGCACCGGCCTGGGCGGCGACTGGACCCTGGAAATAGCCACCGGCACCATCGAAAGCCACAATGTGCTGTCGGCCGATGCCGTGGCTGCCTATCAGTACGGTCTGGCGACCATTACTGTGACCAATGCCGCTGACAGCGGCGTCGGTACGCTGCGTGCGGCCCTGAATAATGCGGTGACGGGCGATATTGTCACCTTCAACGCCGCCGGCATGACGGTCAACCTGGTCTCGCAACTGACCATCACCAAGAACCTCACCGTCGAAGGCGACCTGAACCACGACGGCGTTGCCGATGTGACCCTTAACGGGCAGTACCAGACCCAGGTGCTCAGGGTCAATTCCGGGGTCACCGCGACCCTGGACGGTCTGATCATTACCAAGGGCCTGGCGGCCGGCAATGGCGCGAATGCCGGGGTCGACGGCACCTCGGTCATGGGTGGCGGTATCGTCAACGCCGGTAACCTGACCCTGAACAACGTCACGGTGACCAGCAACGCGGCCTCGGGTGGCGGTGGCGGTGGCGGGGTTACTGCGCCTTACGTCGGCGGTGCAGTCGGCGGTGGCGGTGGCGGTGGCGGTGCCCTTGGCGGGAAAATCGGTGGTCACGGCGGTACCGCAGGCTTCGGTACCGGGGTCTATGCTGGTACCGCAGGTTCTGCCAACCAAGGCGGTAACGGCGGTAGCTACGACCCCAACTACATGGGCGGTCGCGGTGGCAGCAGCACCGGCGCCGGCGGCTCGGGTGGCTTAGGCGCCTCCAACTACAGTAACGGCGGGGTTGGCGGCACGGCGAACAATGGCACTATCTCCATTGGCGGCGGCGGTGGCGGCTCCGGTTGGGACAAGCCGGGCCGGGCCGGCGCCTCGGCCAGCGGCGGTATCTACAACGCGAGTACGGGTACCCTGACCGTCGTCGGCACCTCGGTGATTTCCAATAACATCGCTGCCGGCGGTGGCGGTGGCGGTGGCGGTGGCTTGGGCGGCTCTGCCGACCCCGGTGGCGCGGCCGGTAAAGGTGTCGGCGCGATCTGGAACAAAGGCACGTTGTTGGTGACCGCCGCCAACTTTGCGGCGATGACCGGCAACGCCGGCGGCAGCGGCTCCGGCGGTTCGGCGCTGGGCGGCGGCAGCACCGGCGCCAGCGTGGCGTCCGTGAACAATATCTTCAATGACGGCGGCACACTGAACACCGCCTATGCCCCGGCACCGACCGCGACCATCGTGGTCTCCAACACCTCCCAGCACATCGGGAGCACCTCGCTGGTGACCTTCACCTTCAACCAGACGGTGGCGGGGTTCACCAACGCCGACCTGACGATTTCCAACGGTACCCTGGGCACCCTGACTACCAGCGACAACATCACCTATACGGCGACCTTCACTCCAAGTGCCAGCGTCACCAGCGCCACCAACCACATCGTCCTCGACAATACCGGGGTCAGCAGCGTGTCGGCAGGCACGGTGGGCAGCGGCACCACCGCGTCCAACAACTACGCCATCGATACCGTGCGCCCGACCGCGACCGTCACGGTGGTCGCGCCGACGTTGAGCACCACGGTCAACTCGACGGTGAACATTACCTTCAGCGAAGCGGTGAGCAGTTTCAGCCTGGCTGACATGTCGGCCTCCAACGGCACCCTGAGCAACCTGAGCACCAGCGACAATATCCACTGGACCGCGACCCTGACACCGACCGCCAGCAGCAACAGCAGCGGCAATGTCATTACTCTGGATAACACCCTCTATACCGATACCGCGACCAACGTCGGTACTGGCACGACCACGTCCAACACCTATGCGGTCGATACCGTGCGGCCGACCGCGACCATCGTGGTGGCCAATACTGCGCTGAACATCGGTGGAACCTCGCTGGTGACCATCACCTTCAGCGAGGCGGTGACCGGCTTCACTACCGCCGACCTGACGGTCGGCGGTGGGACCTTGAGCGGCTTGAGCAGCAGCGACGGCGGTACCACCTGGACCGCGACCCTGACGCCGACCGCCAGCGTGACCCAAACCGGCGATGTCATCACCCTGGATAACACGGGGGTCAGCGATGCGGCAGGCAATGCCGGCAGTGGCACCACCCACTCCAACACCTATGCCGTCGATACCCAGCGGCCGAACGCGACCGTCGTGTTCGCCAACACCAACCTGGGCGTCGGCCAGACGTCGCTGGTGACCATCACCTTCAGCGAAGCTGTGGTCGGTTTTACCAACGCCGACCTGACGGTCTCCAATGGCACCCTGAGCGCGGTGAGCAGCAGCGACGGCGGCATCACCTGGACCGCGACCTTCACCCCGACAGCGAGTATCGTCAGCGCGAGCAACCACATCACCCTGGACAACACTGGGGTCCAGGATACGGCGGGCAACGCCGGCAGCGGCACTACCACGTCGAACAACGTGGTCATCGACGGCGTGCGTCCGACCGCGACTGTGGTGGTTGCGAACCACTCCCTGATCATTGGCCAGACCTCGCTGGTGACCATTACCTTCTCGGAAGCCGTGGTCGGTTTCAGCAACGCCGACCTGACGATCGCCAACGGCACCTTGAGCGCGGTGAGCAGCAGCGACGGTGGCATCACATGGACCGCGAACTTCACCCCGACGGCGAGCATCACCAACGCCAGCAACGTCATCACCCTGGACAATACCGGCTATAGCGACACCAGCGGCAACGCCGGGACCGGCAGCACCAACTCCAACAACTACGCCATCGATACCCAGCGTCCGACCGCGACCATTGTTGTCGCCGATCCTGCGCTCACGGCCGGCGAAACCTCGTTGGTGACCATCACCTTCAGCGAAGCGGTGACCGGCTTCACCCTGGCCGACCTGAGTGTGAGTCACGGTAGCCTGAGTGGCTTGAGCACCGGCGATGGCGGTATCACCTGGACCGCGACTTTCACTCCGGGCACCAATACCAGCAGCGCGACCAACGCCATCACCCTGACCAATACCGGTATCGCTGACATCGCTGGCAACGCTGGCGCGGGCACCTCTAACTCGGCGAACTTCAGCATCGACACCGTGTTGCCCTCGGCGACCATCGTGATGGCGAACCCGTCTCTGAAAATCGGCGACACCTCGCTGGTGACCATTACCTTCAACGAGGCGGTGACCAGGTTCAGCAATGCCGATCTGTCGATTACCAACGGCACCCTGGGCGCGGTGAGCAGCAGCGACGGCGGCATTACCTGGACCGCCACGTTCACCCCGTCGGCGAGCATCACCGATGCCACCAACCAGATCACCCTGGACAACACTGGGGTTCAGGCGGCCGTTTCGGGCAATGTCGGCAGCGGCAGCAGCGTTTCCAACAACTATGTCATCGACACCCAGCGTCCGACGGCCACTGTCGTGGTCGCGACCGATCATCTGGGCATCGGCGGTACATCCCTGGTGACCATCACCTTCAGCGAGGCGGTGACCGGTTTCAGCCTGGCCGACCTGACGATCGACAACGGTACCGTGAGCAGCCTGAGCACCAGCGACAACATCACCTATACCGCGACCCTGACGCCAGCGGCGGGTATCACCCAGGGCAACAATCACATTGTCCTGGACAACAGTGGCGTGGCCGATGGTGCTGGCAACGCCGGCTCTGGCACCACCAACTCGAACACTTACGACGTCGACAGCGTGCGCCCGACGGCGACCATCGTGGTCGCCAACCCGACCCTGGCGGCCGGGCAGACCGCGCTGGTGACCATCACCTTCAGCGAGGCGGTGACCGGGTTCGACAACAGCGATCTGAGCGTGCCCAATGGTACCCTGAGCGCGGTGAGCAGCAGCGACGGCGGCATCACCTGGACCGGGACTTTCACCCCGACCAGCAACGTTCACGACACCACCAACCTGATCAGCCTGAACAACGCGGGCTATACGGACCTGACCAATAACGCCGGCACCGGCATCACCAATTCGGGCAACTTCACCATCGATACGGTGCGCCCGACCGCAACCATCGTGGTGGCGGACAACGCCCTGAACATCGGCGAAACCTCAGGGGTGACCATCACCTTCAGCGAAGCCGTGACCGGCTTCAGCAACGCCGACCTGACGATCAGCAACGGCACATTGACCGCCGTGACCAGCAGCGACGGTGGTATCACCTGGATGGCGACGTTCACGCCAACCAACGCCATCACCGACAGCAGCAACCTGATCAGCCTGGACAACAGCGGTGTGCAGAACGCCTCGGGCAATACCGGCAGTGGCACCACCGACTCCAACAACTTTGCCATCGATACGGCGCGTCCAACCGCGACCATCGTGGTGACCGACCCGGCCTTGGGCGTCGGCCAGACCACGCAGGTCACTATCACCTTCAGTGAGGCGGTGAGCGGGTTCGATAACAGCGACCTGACCATCGATAACGCCACCCTGAGCAATGTCACCAGCAGCGATGGCGGCATTACCTGGTCCGCCACATTGACGCCGTTAGCCGGCATCACCGACACCAGCAACATCGTCCGGCTGGGCAATGCCGGCGTTCAGGATCTGTCCGGCAATATGGGCAGCGGCACCACCGACTCCAACAATTACGCCGTCGACAGCCAACGCCCGACAGCGACTATTGTGTTGAGCGATACGCTCCTGAGAGCAGGGGAAACCTCGCTGGCAACCATCACCTTCAGCGAGGCGGTGAGCGGCTTCGACAACAGTGATCTGACCATCGCCAACGGCACTTTAAGTGCGGTGAACAGCAGCGACGGCGGCATCACCTGGACCGCTACGTTCACCCCGACCATGGGCCTGACTGATACCACCAACGTCATCACCCTGAATAACACTGGCGTCTCAGACCTGGCTGGCAATGCGGGTGTGGGCACCACCGACTCCGCCAACTATGTGGTGGAAACCCAGGTTCCGACCGCGACCATCGTGGTGGCAGATAACGCCCTTAAGGCCGGCGAAACCTCAGGGGTGACCATCACCTTCAGCGAAGCGGTGAGCGGTTTCACCAACGCCAATCTGACCATTGCCAATGGCTCCTTGAGCAACGTCAGCAGCAGCGACGGCGGCATTACCTGGACCGCGACCTTCATACCAACGGTTGACGTGACGGACAGTACCAACCTGATCAGCCTGGACAATCGGGGTGTGACCAACGCGTCGGGCAACAGTGGGGTCGGCGTGACCGACTCGAACAACTTCACCATCGATACGGTGCGCCCGACCGCAACCATCGTGGTGGCGGACAACGCCCTGAACATCGGCGAAACCTCGCTGGTGACCATCACCTTCAGCGAGGCGGTCAGCGGGTTCGACAACAGTGATCTCACGGTAGCTAACGGTTCCCTGAGCAACGTCAGCAGCCGCGATGGTGGCATGACTTGGACCGCAGCGTTCACCCCGACCGGTAACATCACCGGCGCCAGTAACCGGATCACCCTGAACAATAGCGGCGTCAGTGACCTGGCAGGCAACGCCGGAGTGGGCAGTACCGACTCGAACAACTACGCCGTCGACACCCAGCGGCCTACCGCCAGTGTTGTGGTCGCCAGTTCGGCGTTGACCGCAGGACAGACGTCGCAGGTGACCATCACCTTCAGCGAGGCCGTGAGTGGTTTCGATCTGTCCGACCTGAGCGCCACTAATGGCACGCTGTCGAACTTGTCCAGCCACGATGGCGGCCAGACCTGGACTGCCACCCTGACGCCGACGGCCAATATCAACGTCGCCAGCAATCTGGTCAGCCTGAACACCCTCGGCGTGACGGACCTGGCAGGCAATGCTGGCACCGGCAGTACAAACTCCAATAGCTTTGGCATCAACAGTATTTCCATGACCGGTGACCCGGAATTCCGCACCAGTATTACGCCAGCTGCGCTTCCGGGCGTGTCCAACGTGGCGCTGCAACCGAACGTGTTCGCTGCGCCGCCCGGCAATCTCGGCTCACCGTTGGCCTTCAACTCGCTGTTTCAGTCGCCGACCCTGGGCAGCGATGTACCGGCCCTAGGCAACATCTTCATCAATAATCAGGCGCTGGCGCCAAGTTATATTGCCCAGGTTTTCGGTAGCAGCGACAGCACGGGCAGCGTAACCAGTGGCTTTCATGGTGCTGGCGGGGGCGACGGTGGAGTGTTCGGTACTAGCACGATTTCCGGGGTATTTGGTCGGGACTCGGTGCCTGATGTTTCGCCGCTGAACGTGTTCGACGGTAAGCAATGGAACAGCAGTAGCAAAAATGCAGGCGAAGGGGTGCGCGGAATTTTTGGCGCGCCGACACTGAGCCAGCAATTGCATCAACTCAAAGAAAACGAGCAACGCCAGATTCGCGAATTGACGTTGGCGCTTGTGCAGATCGGCGCGAGTGAAGCGCAGGCCTGACTATAAAGAAGCTGTTTGCCGTACTAGGGGTTAGGGATGAATAAGGCTCAGAAGTTGTTCAGCGTCAGCTTGCTGGCGTTGATTGTGAGTGGTTGTGCGGTCACCAGTAAGCCGATCGATCGAAGTGAAAGCGAGCAGCGCGCCAAGAGTGATCTGGTCGATATGTACAAGGATCAGGAGCCGCTCAATGGTCCGCTGACCTTGCATGAGGCGATGGCTCGCGCGGTGAAATATAACCTCGAAGCCCGCCTTAAAGTCATGGAAGAGGCCATGGCTCAGCGTCAGGTCGATCTGGCCAGCTTTGACATGCTGCCACGCATGGCGATGAGTGCCGGTTACGCCGGGCGTAATAACGTCGGAGCCTCCAGCAGCCAAAGTATCCAGACCGGAACCCAGTCGTTGGAACCCTCGACCTCCCAGGACCGCGACCGCCGGGTTGCCGACTTGACCATGGTCTGGAACGTGCTCGATTTTGGTGTCAGCTACATCAGTGCCAAGCAACAGGGCGATCAGCGCCTGATCGTGCAGGAGCGTCGGCGCAAGGTGGTTAACACTATCGTCCAGGACGTGCGTTCTGCTTACTGGCGTGCTCTGGCTGCTGAACGGTTGCTCACGCAAATCGACAGTCTGATGGCGCGCGTCGAAAAGGCCCAGACCAACAGCGAGGCCATGAGCGACCAGCGCGTGGGTGACCCGGTTCAGGCCCTGAGTTATCAGCGCGCCCTGATCGAAGCGACCCGGCAACTGGAAGACCAGCGCCGCGCTTTATCCTTGGCCAAAACCGAGCTCGCAACCCTGATCAATCTGCCATTGGGTTCCGATCTGAAGCTGGCAGCGCAAAGTGATTACGAGGTCCCCGTGCTGAAAGTGGGCCTTTCTCGTTTGGAGGACGAGGCCTTGGCCAGCCGTCCTGAACTGCGCGAACAGGATTATCAGACGCGCATCAGCGCTGCAGAAACCCGTAAAGCCATGCTGCGCATGTTGCCGGGGCTTGAGTTCTCTGCTGGCGGGCATTACGACAGCAACTCCTTTCTGGTCAACCAGAGCTGGGCTGATTACGGCGTCAAGGTGACCTGGAACCTGTTCAACGTGATTTCGGCGCCCGCCGCCATCAACGTTGCCAAGGCAGGGGAATCCGTGGCTTCAGCTCGTCGGCAGGCCATGTCGATTGCGATTCTGGCGCAGTTGTATGTTGCCAACGCCAATTACCAAGAGGCCCTGCGTCAGTTCAAGACCAGCCAGCAATTGTCGAAACTCGACGGGCAGATTGTCGGCCAACTGCGCAATCGCTATAAGGCCAACAGCATTGGCGAACTCGATTTGATTCAGGGTGAACTCAATACTCTGCAAGCCGATTTGCGCCGTGACTTGTCCTACGCTGACTTGCGCAATGCCTATGGGCAAATCTTCGCCAGTGCCGGCCTTGATCCGCTGCCAGTGACGTTGGAATCGACGGAAATAAAATCCATTGCCAGCGCGTTGGCTACGCGTGAAGACGGCTGGGCGCAGGGTAAGATCTCGACGCCATGAGTGGGATGCGTTCGACGTCGCCTGACAGGCGCTCTGTCGGCGCGTTTGAACGCTGCGCTTTTCCATCGCCCAAAATTAAGCCCGGCAAAAGCCGGGCTGAAAGAACCTGCATAAGGTGTTAGCTCACACGGTTTGTACCGACGTGGTCATCGCTGATATTGATAGTCCGGAAAAATCATACTGATCATAGGATTAGCGATTTTTTTCCGGGCGATGCGAAGGAGTAGTGCGAGGGGTGTGGTTTTTTCGATGCTCGCAGCGTTCTATTTTTGACCGAAATCGGGGCAGGAAAGTGCAACAAGGTCGGCGCAACGGCCATTCATCATTAGCCGTTGCAGCCTGTTGTAACTATTCCACGACCGCAGTCAGCTCGGGTGTACCGAAGCCTTTGAGTTCGGCATGCGAGCGCTCGAAGTAACCCGTCCAGAAGCTTTGCAAGTTCTGGATCAGTTTGCCGGAGCGGTAGCCGTTCTTGTTGTCTTGAGGGACGAACGCAGCACCGTGAACATAGACGCGGGCTCCCGCGAAGTCGGCAAACAAATTCTGCTTTTCGACCTTGGCCAACTCGGCTGCGGGGTTGATATCGCGTATCCGATTAGCCGCATAGAAACTGCCGAAGTCGCTGTATTCGAGCATGTCGGACATCAAGAAAATGACCTGTTCGTTGGCGTCTTTGGCGTTGCGCAAATCGGCGGAAATTTCCCGCAAGCTGAACAGGATCTCACTGCGCGGAATGTCCGTGCTGGAGGTGCCCATGGTCGCTGCGAATGCCTTGCCGAAGTTCTGCCAGAGCACCTGCGGTTGAGCTTTCAGACAGTTGCCCAGTTTGCGCGCAGGCATCATCGGCACATCGCCAATGACACTGTCTTGCAACGGATTTTCCAGGGTTCCGGAGAATTGCAGTCGGGTGTAGTGCCCTTCCAGGTAGGCGCTGAAGCTGTAAAGCCGCAGCTTGTCCCCAGGCTGAATGAACCGCTTGATGTGGCTCCAGGCGGTTTGCTGCAGCTCCTTGGTCAGCGGCGTGGTCTGGTCGATGATAACCGTCAACAAGCGCCCCGAAGAGGGCGCCTTGAACTCGGTCAACTTGCTTTGCTCATAGCAGCTGGGCACGTCGTTGCGCTCAGCGCCCCATGCTATTAGCGGGACAAAGGCCAGCACAGCGATCAGTGTTTTGATCATCATCAGCTTTCCTGCTCGTCCAGCATCTGGAGTTTGTAAGCACGGCGGATCAGCGTTTCGTCCACGCCTTTTTTGCCCGCGACATAGGCTAGGTCTTCCTCCTCATAGCCGGTCAGCTTGCCCCAGGCGTGCGGGTCGAAACCGGCCGTCTTGGTGGAGACGTGTGCAATGGGTTCTGGCGTGACATCGACCGCGGAGGTCACCACAGCGGCTTGCCGTGTTTCGGCCGCGATGGGGTCAGGGATGGCCGACAGATTTTCGGACCTTTTGTTTTCGATGAAGCGCTCAAAGGTCCGCGCGTGTTTGTTCGATTCCTTCTCGCTGTGATCAGTGCCAGAGATATGGAACTGGGCCGACAGCAGCGCTTGCAGCGTGCTCAGTGCCTGTTGTGCGTCAACCGCAATGGAGCTTGCGAGGCGGCGGTGATAGGCCACATATTCATCGGCGTTGGCAAAACCGACGGTCTGCTCCCAGGCCTCTTTCGATTTGCTGCCAACAAAACCTCGGGAGTACGCCAGGTAAGTGCTGGTGAACTGAATGAACACGAACAGTGCGCTGAGCACGCCGAAAGTGATCATCGACGCGCGGTGCATCGAATCAATCTGGTCCTGAGCGCTTTTGGTTTTCGAATCGTTGCCCAGCGACTTCATGTCGTCGGTGATCGGGAAGTCATTCGAGGACGGGAAGTCATCGGCCGAAGCACTGATGGCCGGAGGGTTGGCGATCAACTCGGCCTCTTGGGCCTGCAGAGTTTCAGCCCGCACCCAGAAGGCTGCAACCGCCAGAATCAGGATGAAAACGCCATAGGCGACAGTGATGCCGAAGGACTTGGCTGGCGTTTGCTTGCTGTAGTTGACCTTGATGCGGTTGAGCATCTGCTGGTACGCCGGGCGGTCATTATCATCGTAGGTCTTGTCGATATTAAGCCGGTCTTTTTTGATGAAGTCGCCTTCCTCACCTTTCTTGCGCATGGTGGCGTAGGCCATGATCTGGCCGACCATGTGGTTCAGGTACAACTGGCGACCGGTCAGCTCAGACAGCAGCAAGGCGATGATCGAAATGACCAGACCAATACCAAACGCACCCGCCAGCGCGGTGTTGGGCGTGGCGAGTGTCATGGCGTATGGCGACAACGCGTAACCGAACGCAGAGGCTTCGATCACCATCAGCATGATCACCAGCATCCACAGCCACATGCTTTTTTCGATGCGGTGATCCTCGCTGACTTTCATCAGATAGTCTTCGCACTTCTGAAAGAACTGACCGTTTTTTACATGGCCCTCGTAGTAGTGGTAGTAGGCGCTGCACAGCTGGGTTTCGGCGTCGAGGAAGTGGGTTTTCGGGTTCTGTTCGCCCGGATGATTGACCCAATGTTTGATCTTCCCGAACAGCGGGACGTTGTGCCGGGCCAGCATTAAGCCGTAACGCACTTTGTTCCAGTAGATGACCACCGGAATCATGAGAAAGAGCGTCGCCAGGAGAGGCACAACGATGTACCAGTAGGCGATGAAGAACGCCTGAATTGTCTGCAGCATGTTATTTCCCTATTTCATCTGGTTAGCGACGAACCGGCTCGAATTCAGCGACGAAAGCCTCGCCTTGTTTTGGATAGAACAGTTCCCCGGCTGTCGCGGCGCCTGTTCTTTTGTCGAACACGATGTCCATGCAGGACACCGGCGACTTCGATGCATCGACTGCGAAAACCCGGTACAGCACCTTGGTTTCACCGTCGAAGGTATTGGCAATCGACTGAATCTTTTCCGACTGCTTTTTTGAAGTCTTGTAGTCAGGGATGAATTGCATGAACGGCTGTACTGCCACCGTCGCATCTTCTTTGAGAATGGCGACTGGCCCGACCAAGGCGACATGCCCGTTGATGGCCTGGCCCCAAGGGCGACCGTTCATCCCAGGCAGGTAGTCAGTGGTGGCGATATCCACCAGCGCTCGATCAGTGGCCAGGTTTTTTACTTCGCCCGCCATACGTGGCATATCGGCGACGCAGGAACCTACCGGAGCCGAGGCGTAGGCCGGAGAGATAACGCTGAATACCGATTTCTTGGGCTCGATACCGCGCGCCAGTGCCGACTCCATACTGACGACCTGATGGCCGCCAAAATCGATACCACCTTTGCCCTGAACCGGAATGCCTGTGGAAGGCGCAGGTTGGGCTGTCGCGGGCGAGGACTCGGCTTTGTCGGCTTTGCTCAGGGTCGGTGTTTTGACCGGTGCACTGGCAGCTGTTGCCGCCGGGCTGGTCCGGGTGCCGTGTTCCAGGTATTTGGGGTTGTTGCGCTCGGCGCGTACGCGGGCAACCAACAGTTGCTGGTTATCGACCTGGGTCAATTCCACTCGACGGTTTTGCGCCCGACCTTCGGTCGTGATGTTGGCCGCCACAGGTCGCGAGGCACCGGCACCCTGGTAATAGATGTCTGCGGGCTGCAAACCGGCCTGGGCGAGGATTGTGCTCACGGCGCGGGCACGTTGTTCCGAGAGCCGCTGGTTGAGCTCGGCGTTGCCGGTGGAGTCGGTATGGCCCACTACCAGGATTTTCTTCGGCGCCGTTTGTGTTCCGCTCTGGCCTTCCGCAAGTACCGCAGCCATCTTGCGCAACTGACGTTCCCCATTGGCGGTCAGCACGGCAGAGCCGGTGGCAAACATTGCACTGTCCTGCACCTGCGCCTCTATGCCCACGGGTTGCAATTGGGGGGCGCTTTTACCTGCAGTGGGAGCCTGGGCCGTTGCAAGCTCCTTGATCTGCATGCTCATGCCTTCCTCGGTGGCAATCGCCTGCAGACGCTTGACGCGTGCCTGATACGCCAACGTTGCACCGCATCCGACAGCGGCACCGGCAATCGCACCGCCCGCAGCGTTCTTGCCCAGGGCAACCGCCACACCCGCGCCCAGCACGGCACCCAACATGCCGCCAGCCACGCATGCTGAGGTCTTATCCATTCCGCCCAATTGGTTATCGACGCTGGCGCAACCGGTTACACCGAGAGCAATGGCCATAGCCAGTGCTGTCGGGCGCACATTCCTTGAGTTCAACATCCCTTGCTGATTCCTTTTTTGTCCTTGGCACCTGACAGACTTGTCGGTGTGCCATATCACGCAAAACGCGTTGCTATCCCGTGTCATTACACAACGAACGCCACCATGCCAGAGTGGGCGGCCCGACGGTTAATCAGGCTGGCGTCGCATCCGAGAGTGCGTGCTTTGACGGGTGTTACAAAATGTCGGGGGATAGTAGTAGCATTTCGATGTCAATAAAACAGTCGGCGACCACTTTCATTGAAGCCGGGGCAACGAAGTTGCCCCGCAATCGATGCCTGCCAGAAACACGTTCGAGGGGTGGCCGCAGACGCTCGCAGACGCAAGGGGCTGCGCATCAGAACGCCGGCAACCCCCATGCTTCAAGCGGGAAATCCAACAGCGACTCAAGGCGCAGATCGGCGTGAACGTATTGCTCGATTGGCATATGGGCGTCCGGCACGGCCACGGCGGACATGCCCGCAGCCTTGGCGGCCGTCACGCCGAAGGGCGAGTCTTCGAACACCAGGCAGTCCTTTGGGGCAACGCCCAGGCGGCGGGCGGCGACCAGGAAGATATCCGGTGCGGGTTTGGCGGCGCCCACTTCCGAGTCGTCAGCCGTTACCACGGTGTCGAACAGCTCGAACCATGCCCGATGCAGGGTGGTTTTGGCCTTGAAGTAGTGGATCGACGAGCTGGTGCCCACGGCGATGGGGATATTGTGCGCGGCCAAATGCCGGACCAATGCCTCGGCGCCTGGCATTGCGGGTGAACGTGGGAAGCGCTCATCCAGCATGGGTTCGCGAGTGGTCAGAAACTCATCGATGGACAGCGGCAACTCCAGCGCGCCGATCACGTAACCGGCGAAATCCCGCGCCCCACGGCCGATGGTGTTCTGCTTGATCGTCCAGTCAAACGTCCGACCGTAACGACTGGCAATAATATGAGTGACTTCGGTGTAGATACCCTCGGTATCCAACAACAAGCCATCCATATCGAAAATAACGGCCTTGATCGGGCCAAAAACGGTGCGTTGCTCACTCATCTCGTTTGATCCCGTTTTCAAATTCGAACATCAGCCTACCGTCTGAGGGAAGACCGTGGCTAGCGGCGGATGATAATCTCGGTCGATTATGGACAGCGAAGTGGGGCGGAAGATGAGCAAATCAGCAAACGTTGCAGTAGGCGTCGTCATTGCGGTGGCGGCACTGGGCACCGCTGGGGCGTGGTACACCGGGACTCAACTGGATGGTGTTTTGCGCGATTCGATCGACAACGCCAACCGACAGTTCAAGTCGTCTTTTAGCGGAACCGACGACAGTATGAGCGTCGAGCTGGTGTCGCTCGATCGCCATCTGTTCACCAGCACGGCGCACTATCGTGTGAATGTTCAAAGCAAAAGCCTGGGCAAAAACAACGAAAAGATCGAGCTGTTGTTCGTGGATAACATTGAGCACGGCCCGTTGCCTTTTTCGCGACTGAGGTCGTTGAAGCTGCTGCCGGTCATGGCTTCCAGCAATTATGAAATCGAGAAAAACGCTTTTTCCGAAAAGTGGTTTGCCATGACTAATGGTGCCGCGCCGCTCAAAGGCAGTGCGAGCATCGGCTACGACCGCGCTACCGAAGGCACCCTGCAATTGCTGCCATTGGATATCAATGACAAAGACGGCATGTTCAAGTTCTCCGGCCTCGACCTCGCTGTGGCGGCCAGTGCCGATGCAGAGAAGCTCAAGATCACCGGGAATATGGACAACCTGCAACTCAACGTAGCCTCGGAACAGGGCCCTGTGAGTGTTGAACTCCACGGCGTGACCTTCGACACCGGTGGCACCAAAGGCGCCTCGGGTTTCTATCTTGGGCATAGCAACCTCAAAGTGGCCAGCGCGTTGTTCCAGATCGGGGACAAGCCTCCGGTGCTGTTCAAAGACTTTGTGAACACCAGCTTGATGCAAGAGGCAGACAGTAACCTGTCGGCTCAAGTGACCTACGACATCGGCATGATCAACTACAACGGCAAGGACATTGGCGCCTCGCAGATGCTGTGGAAGTTCGGCAACTTCGACGTAGCGTCTACACAAGCACTGCTCCATTTCTTCCAGGAGAAAGTCCAGCCTCAACAACAGGCTGCCGCGCAGGCCGGTATACCGTTCAAGTTGAAGCTGAGCGATGCCGATCAGGCAAAAATGAATGCCGACCTGGCGAAACTGCTGAACGCCAAGCCGCACATCGAACTGGAAAAAATATCGCTCAAGACCGCCAACGGCGAAAGCCACTTCAGCCTTGCGGTGGACCTGAAAAATCCCGGGCCGCTCGATCAACCGCCTGCAGAAGTGGGCAGAAAAATGATCGGCGAACTGAACGCCAAATTGCTGCTGTCTCAACCCATGATCAAGGATGTCGCCAGTCTGCAAGCGAGCCTCAACGGTCTGACCGACCCCAAAGCGATCGCTGAACAGGCGCAGGGCGCGAGCGACATGGTCAGCGGCATGGCGGTGATGACCCAGTTGGCCAAGGTCGAGGGCGAGAACGTTGTCTCGGACCTTCACTATGCCAACGACATCGTTGACTTCAACGGCCAGAAAATGACCGTGCAGCAGTTCTTCAGCATGGTGACGAGCAGACTTGGCGGGCTGAGCACAACGGATCAGTAAGTCACCGAGTCAGCAAAGAGGGGCGAGTTTATTTATCGAAAATAAACTCGCCCTTTTTCTGCATGTTTACTGTCAGCGATGCCGACGAGATCAGCGCTCCGATGTATGCCATTCCATAGGGTTAGACGAAGGGCTGACCATGAAACCCTCGAGGGAGTCGCTGCGGTCCGGGCATATCCGTGAGCCGCTGTTGCCAAGAGGCACGCCAGTCGCTCGATGCATGAGCAGTCCTCGCTTTCCTCGCAGCTCTGCGTGCTGCGTTTCGCACGGTTTTCCTCGCCTCTTTGAAGGCATCGGTGTTACGGCAGTTGCGACACTTCACACGTCCAAGCTCAGTGGTGGAGATGATGTTGTCGCCGTGGCGGCCGCAGGCGATGTGCCCGGCGAGCCTGTAGTGAGTAACCATCGGTAAATCTCCTTCGCAGTGATTGCGGTACAGGAGTAAAAACAAGACGGATTTATCTATTAAAAGTAGATCCGTCTTGCTCAATTTGCAACGTACCGTTGGTCCCAACAATCTGCGCCACCCGCTCCAATGCGATCTTCAATTGTGCTCGATTGCTGGCTGCACACAGGCTGATGCGTACGGCATGGGTATCGTGTTCCTTGACTGCGAAAACCTCAGCAGGCACCACGTCGACCTGTGCTGCACGGCAGGCCTCGGCCAGCTTCATGGAGGGCAGTGAGCTGGTGACCCAAATGTGAGGAGACGGGCTTTGTGCCTGATACAACGCCGCGCCGAGTGTCTTTTTTGCCAAGCGCCAGCGCTGGGTGGTTTCTTCGGTCTGCCACGCCAGACGACGTTGTGCGGTTCCATCGTTGATCCATTGGCAGGCGATACTCAGGCAGAGCGGTGAAACGCCCCAGTGCGTGGCCTGCGCGTGGGGGTCGATACGTTCAAGCACGGACGGTTCGGCCGTGATCCAGCCAACCCGTAAACCGGGCGCGACCGTTTTCGACAGACTTGTCACCAACAGGCCATGCTTGCCCAACAGTCGCGTCAGTGGAGGTGAGGAGGTCAGCGCGCCATAGACATCATCTTCGATAATCAGCAGGTCATGCTGTCTTGCGACTTCCGCGATCTCGAATTGCCGCTGGGGCGACATGATCGTTGACGTCGGGTTCTGTAGCGTGGGCGTCAGCACGACGATTTTTGCCCCGGTGGCCCGCGCCATCCGGTCGAGTTCGTCAGGGAGGATGCCGCATCGATCAAGCGCAACGCCATGCATGGGCAAGCGCAATTGGCGGCAGGCCGCTTTGATTCCTGGCGCAGTGAAGGCTTCCACGATGACCGGCTCGCCGGGCTGACACAGCGACAGCAACGCCGTGAACAACCCCTGCTGGGCGCCGTTGCACAGCATGATGTTTTCTGTGGGCACGTTCAGGCCCCGGGCTTGCAGCCAGGCGGCACCCTGAGCCCGGCCAACTGCCAGGTCGTCAGCCGTGAGGTAGCGTTGCAGGCGCTGTGCTTGTCCGTTATTGATCAGCGTAGAGAGCGCCAAGACTTCGTCCTGACTGTCCTCATCGGTCACCGGCACATTGGTGCAAAGATCAATCAGGGCAGGGCGTTCGCTTGGTTGCTTGAGCCGGAACAACGTCGCCTCTTTGCTCCCGGCCAATACGTAAGTGCCGCGCCCCACTTCACCCGAAACCAAATGCCGCCGCGCGGCCTCACGATAGGCCTGCATCGTCGTACTTGGGTTCAGGCCCAGGTTCCAGGCGAGACGTCGTTGCGGTGGCAGCCGCTCGCCGACTTTTAACTCGCCGCTTTCTATCGCGCGCGTGATCGCTTCAACCAAGGCCAGGTACTTCGGCTGCGCACTGTCGTTGAGCGTCGGCGTCCACATTTATTGTTGCTCATGCAATATAAGGTTTAACCCATACAATGCCCCGGCCCTAAGATCAGGTCAAACCCACCCACAACCCGGTGACCTGATGTTTGACCTCGCCTCGTTACGCCACGCCGCGCAAACCATTCGCCCACTGGTTCCGCCTACCCCCCAATACGCATGGCCGCGCTTGGCCGAGCGTCTGGGTTGTGAGGTCTGGGTCAAACACGAAAACCACGCACCGACCGGCGCCTTCAAAATTCGTGGTGGCCTGCTGTACGTACAGGGATTGCTCAAGCGCAAACCTGACGTTACCGGGCTGGTGACTGCCACCCGAGGCAATCATGGGCAGAGCCTTGCAACGGCCGCACGCAACGCAGGGCTGCCGATTATCATCGTTGTGCCCCTCGGCAATTCGCAGGAAAAAAATGCCGCGATGCGGGCCATGGGCGCGCAACTTATCGAGTACGGGCAAGACTTCGACGAGGCGCGGATAGAAGCCGCGCGCCAAGCCGAAATGCAGGGCTACGAGAGTGTCCCGGCGTTTCATCCTGACCTTATTTTAGGTGTCGCGACCTACGCGCTGGAATTGCTGGAGGCGGTGCAGGGTCTGCAGACGGTCTACGTCCCCATCGGTATGGGTTCCGGCATATGCGGCCTGATCCAGACTCGCAACTTACTGGGCCTGAAAACCGAAATCGTCGGTGTCGTATCCGAACACGCCGACGCCTTTGCGCAGAGCGTCGAACAAGGCCGAATCATCACCACCGAAACCGCCAACACCTTCGCCGACGGCATGGCCTGTCGCCTGCCATTGCCGCAAGCATTCGACATCATCCGCCGAGGCGCAGCGCGAATCGTCCGGGTTAATGACGACGAAATCGCCAGCGCGATCCGGATCTTCCACGAAGACACCCACAACACCGCCGAAGGCGCCGGAGCTGCGGGCCTGGCGGCGCTGATCAAAGAGCGTGAGCGCCAACAAGGTGCCAAAGTGGCGGTGATTTTGAGTGGGGCGAATATTGATCGGCAGGTTTATGCGCGGGTGCTTGGGGGGTGAGTTTTCAGTGTTGGATTACGTCTTCTTGCGCCTACCAATAACCCTCTGAAATAGAACATCATCTGTGGGAGCTGACTTGTCTGCGAATAAGCCCGGTACGGGCTTCAGACATGCCCTAATGCACCCACATCACTGCATAGCCCAAGGTCATCAGACCCCAGGCTACCAGCGGATGAAACACCACTTGCCACACGCGTGCATGCGGGTCGAAGCCCACGCCGTGCACGTACCCCGCAGCCACGCCCCACATGACCAGCATCAGCAGGTTGTGGTTGTAGTGCCCTTGGGCGTTGAGGATGGTGATGGGGTTGATCAGTAGAATCAGGCTCAACGGAACGGCCAGCAGCAGGGACAAGACCCTGCTGCTGGCGCGTCGCAACCGCGGTGTTGCTTCAGAGGTCACCCGCTGGCTCCTTGTCCAGCGTGTCGGTGGCCTCGAGCCACATGACGTTGATGATGCCGAAGCTACAGGCCAATAAGACACCGAGGATCCAGGCGAAATACCACATAGTGTGTGCTCCTCAGTAAAGGCTGTGAGTGTTGGCGTCGATGTGTTTGGTGGTCACTTTGCCCCACATTTTGGCGTAGCACCAAAGGGTATAGCAGAGGATCAGTGGCACGAAAATCGCTGCCGCAACCAGCATGATATTGAGTGTCATGCGGCTGGAAACAGCATCCCACACGGTCAGGCTGGAGGCAGGGTCGATACTCGACGGCATGACAAACGGGAACAGGGCGAAACCGGCTGTGCAGAGGGTGCCAACGATGGCCAGGCTGCTGCCCAGGAACGCGCAGCGACTGTGACCTCCGCTGGCCGAGAGCAGGGCCAGCAGCGCGCCGACTATCCCCAAGACCGGCGCAATGATGGTTAGTGGGTATTTCCCGTAGTTCACCATCCAGCCCGGATTACTCGCGGCCACGGTTTTGCTCAGCGGATTCAAGGCTATGCCGGGATCGAAGGCTGAGGTGATGGTTTGACCTTCAATGCCGCCCAGCAAGAGCCAGACTCCGGCACCGATGAAGGTGAGCAGATAAACCGCCGCGAACAGTTGAGCAGCGCTGCGAGAACGCCGGGCGATGTCACCCTCTGTACGCATCATCAACCATGTGCCGCCGTGCAGGCAGAGCATGCTCAAGCTGACGACGCCAGCGAGCAGCCCGAATGGGCTGAGCAGTTGCCAGAAGCTGCCGTGGTAGCTGGAGCGCAGGGTATCGTCAAACTGGAAGGGCACGCCCAGGAGCAGGTTGCCGAACGCCACACCGAATACCAGCGAAGGCACCACGCCGCCAACGAACAGGCCCCAGTCCCAGCTTTGCCGCCAGCGGGTGTTGCTCAGTTTGCTCCGATAATCGAAGCCTACGGGGCGAACGAATAAGGCGAACAGTACCAGCAGCAGGGCCCAGTAGAAGCCCGAAAACGCGGCGGCATACACCAATGGCCAGGCGGCGAACAACGCCCCGCCGGCGGTAATCAGCCAAACCTGGTTGCCATCCCAATGCGGCGCGATGGTGTTGATCACCACGCGTCGTTCGTTATCGTTGCGGCCGACGAAGGGCATCAGCGCGGCGGCTCCGAGGTCGAAACCATCAGTCAAGGCGAAGCCGATCAGCAAGACGCCAACCAGTACCCACCAAATCAGTTTGAGGCTTTCATAGTCGAACATCATTTGCTCCTCAGACCAAGGTCGGCTGTGTGGCGTTGGCGGGTGTTGCCTCGCGTTCCAGGTGATAACGACCGGTGTGCAGACTGCTCGGCCCGAGTCGGGCGAACTTGATCATCAGGTACATCTCGATCACCAACAGCACGCTATAGAACGCGATCAGCGCCAGCAGAGAACCCCAGACATCACCGGTCGACACGCTTGAAGCAGACAGATGGGTCGGGAGTATTTCACCGACGGACCAAGGCTGACGACCGTGCTCCGCGACAAACCAGCCGGTCTGCGTGGCAACCCACGGCAGTGGCAGGCTGAACAGGGCCCACCTGAGCAGCCAGGGTTTGCTCATTTCGTTCTTGCGGGTAGACGCCCAGAACGCACAGACGAACAGGGCCAGCATCAGGAAACCGCTGAGCACCATCAGGCGAAAGGTCCAGAAAATCGAAGCCACGCCCGGGATAGAGTCCAGCGCGGCCTGCTTGACTTGTTGGTCGCTGGCATCGACCACCTTGTTCGTGTATTTCTTGAGCAGCAGACCGTAGCCCAGGTCCTTTTTCACCGCATTGAAGGCAGAGACCGTCTGTTCGCTTTTATCCCCGGCGCGCAGTTGCTGAAGCAGATCATAAGCAACCATGCCATTGCGAATCCGTACCTGATGCTGGGCAACCAGGTCCTTGATGCCTGTCACCTTCGTGTCCAGCGAGCGCGTGGCAATAATCCCCATGACATAAGGGATTTTTACCGCGTAGTCGGTACGTTGCTCGGCCTGATTCGGCAGCCCGAACAGGGTAAAGGCTGCAGGTGCGGACTCGGTATCCCACTCGGCCTCGATTGCCGCGAGCTTGGTTTTTTGAACATCGCCGATTTCATACCCGGACTCGTCGCCCAGAATGATCACCGAAAAAATCGACGCCATGCCGAAAGCCGATGCAATGGCAAAGGAGCGCCGCGCGAACCCTATATCGCGGCCCTTGAGCAGGTACCAGCTTGAAATAGCCAAGACAAAAATCGCGCCGGTCACGTAACCGGACGCAACGGTGTGGACGAACTTGACCTGTGCCACGGGGTTGAACAGCAAGGCGCTGAAACTGGTCAGTTCCATCCGCATAGTGGTGAAGTTGAACTCTGCGCCGACCGGGTTTTGCATCCAGCCGTTGGCGATCAAGATCCACAATGCCGACATGTTCGAACCGATGGCCACCAGCCAGGTAACCCCCAGATGCTGGACTTTGGTCAGACGATCCCAGCCAAAAAAGAACAGGCCGATGAAGGTCGATTCCAGAAAGAACGCCATCAAGCCTTCAATCGCCAACGGGGCGCCGAAAATGTCGCCGACGTAATGGCTGTAGTACGCCCAGTTAGTCCCGAACTGGAACTCCATGGTCAGGCCGGTGGTGACACCCAAGGCGAAGTTGATGCCGAACAGCTTGCCCCAGAACCGGGTCATGTCCTTGTAGACCTGCTTGCCGGTCATCACATAAACCGACTCCATGATGGCCAGGAGGAAGGTCAAGCCCAGGGTCAGAGGGACGAACAGAAAGTGATACAGCGCCGTCATAGCGAATTGCAGTCGAGATAAGTCGACGACTGATTCCGAGATCATTGGGGGTTCTTCTCAGGAAGTGCGGGAGGGGGGCCAAGCATGTGTTGGCCTACTTTGACGCCGTCATCCATGACCTCAACCGGAGCGCTGAACCAGATGCTTCGGATCCCCAACAACAAGACGAGCTTGATAAGCAATATCAGGCCAATTTCCTTCATTAATGGTTTTTTTAGAAAATCGAAGGGGCCTGGCATGACGGGTACTCGCAGGGATGGCGGAATTGTCCTGACGGCGACGGTGGCTAATATTGATCTGGATCAATATTTTCAACTGCAACGGGAGTGACGGAACGTCACACCCAGGCCGCGAGACGCATGAGCTGTCCGCACCGGGCAATGCTCGTCGGCCTGATCGTAGGGAACCGAGAACGGGTGTGATACACGACAGTATTGGGTACCGAACTAACGCTGATAAGCCACGTTGGCAGCTATGATGTTGTAGTCGGTATCCAGAATGATGGTCGACTGTTTTTCGTGTTCGAGATACGACACCCACTCGTGCTGTCCTTGGGTTGGCGTATGAAAACTCAATAAAAACAGTTGGTTGTAAGTTTGTTCAGATAATAGAAGATTGGCATGCTGATTAAGATGAATACAGGTCGCCAGTCGCGTGTCACCCAACTATCAGGAGAGCAGCTGTGATCATCGGTGACCAACTGCAGGTAGAAGCGTTCTTCGACAGCCATACGTGGACGGTCAGTTATCTGGTGCTGGACCGTGCGACGAAGCAATGTGCGCTGATCGACAGCGTGCTGGATTACGACCCCAAGTCAGGACGTACCCATACCGATTCGGCCGACCAATTGATCGCGCGGGTTCGTGAGTTGGGCGCATCGGTAGAGTGGATACTGGAAACCCATGTGCACGCCGATCATATTTCCGCTGCGGCCTACCTGAAGAAAACGCTCGGCGGAAAAATCGCCATTGGTAGCCTGATAACCGTTGTGCAGGACGTGTTCGGCAAGCTCTTCAATGCCGGCAGCGATTTTGCCCGTGATGGAAGTCAGTTCGATGTACTGCTCGATGATTGCGCGCACTTCAGCATTGGCTCGCTGCGGGCCAGGGCGATGCACACGCCGGGGCATACACCTGCGTGCATGACCTATGTTGTCGAAGTCGAGGGCGAAACCATCGCTTTCGTAGGTGACACCCTGTTCATGCCGGACTACGGCACTGCGCGGTGTGATTTTCCTGGTGCCGATGCGCGAACGATGTATCGCTCGATAAAAAAGATCCTGAGTCTGCCTCCACAGACCCATCTGTTCATGTGCCACGACTACTTGCCCAATGGCCGCGAACTCAAGTACCTGACAACCGTCGCGGAACAACGCGCCAGCAATATCCACATACACGACGGCATCGATGAAGACGCCTTCGTCAAGATGCGCGAAGCACGCGACGCTACCCTGGAAATGCCCGTCCTCATCTTGCCATCGGTGCAGATCAATATGCGCGGCGGTCTTCTGCCGGAGCCCGAAGACAACGGCGTCCGCTATCTGAAAATTCCGCTTAACGCGATTTGAATATGGGCTCAGGCGGAAAAATGAACGAACACAACCTGCTGCACCGGAGGGACGCAACGATGATCGACTGGTTAAATTTCACACCCTGGACTTCGTTGGCCGGAGGCGCGCTGATCGGGCTGGCCGCCAGCCTGTTTGTTCTGGCCAATGGACGGGTGTCCGGGATCAGCGGTCTGCTCGGCAGCCTTCTACAGCCCGACAGCGAAGGCCGTAGCGAAAAGGCACTTTTCCTGCTCGGCCTATTGATTGCGCCACTGGTGTGGGGACTGTTTGCTGCCTTGCCGCTAATAGCGTTCAAAAGCGGTTGGTTTGGCCTGGCAGTGGCCGGTTTGCTGGTGGGCGTCGGCACCCGCTACGGTTCGGGCTGCACCAGTGGGCACGGGGTGTGTGGAATTTCCCGGCGTTCCCCGCGCTCTATCGCGGCCACCATCACCTTCATGTTCGCGGGATTCATCACCGTCTTTGTCCTGCGTCATCTTCTCGGGAGCTAATCATGCGCAAACTGACAGCCTTCATTGCTGGCCTGCTATTTGGTATCGGCCTCTTGCTCGCCGGTATGGCCAACCCGGGCAAAGTGCTGGGATTTCTCGATCTGGCAGGCGCTTGGGATCCGTCGCTGGCGCTTGTGATGGTCGGCGCCATCGCCGTGGCGAGCGTGCCGTTCAACTGGGCCGGCAAACAATCGAAATCGTTGCTGGGTGCGCCGATGCAACTGCCCGTCAAACGCGAGCTGGATGCGCGCTTGATCGGTGGCAGCCTGCTGTTCGGTATCGGTTGGGGCATCGCCGGGATATGCCCGGGACCGGCAGTGGTCCTTCTGCTGACGGCCCACTGGCAAGCTTTTGTTTTCGTGTTGGCCATGCTGGTCGGCATGCTGTTATTCACCGCGCTGGAAGCCCGGCGCGCACATTGATCGGGAGATCACCATGAACGCAAACGTTGGAACCATCGACCGCGTCCTGCGCATCGCACTGGGCGTTATTCTCATCGGGCTGACCGTATTCGGGGTCATTGGCGTGTGGGGCTGGATTGGCGTAGTACCACTGGCGACCGGCATCTTCCGCTTTTGCCCAGCCTATTCACTGCTGGGCATCAAAACCTGCAAACGTGATTGATGCGTCGTCCGATGTGAAAGGAATCCCTTCAGGCCTTGAATCGCTCAAGTCGCTTTGATGGGATTTTTTTTTGAGCTCCGGGACTGACGCCAGGCGCCAGTCCTCAGCTTCAAAAAGTTACCGGGGAACCGCAGCCTCCAGAGCTTGGGCGAGGTCGCTGAGGATGTCATCGCAATGTTCGATGCCGATGGAGAGTCGGACCATATCCCTTGGCACGCCGGCCTTTTCCAGCTCTTCGTCGTTCAACTGGCGATGAGTGGTGGACGCAGGATGGCAGGCCAGTGATTTGGCATCGCCGATGTTGACCAGGCGCACCACCAGTTTCAAGGCATCGATAAAGCGTGCCCCGGCCTCCTGTCCGCCCTTGATACCGAACGACAGGATCGATGCGGGTTTACCAGCGGTATAACGCAAAGCAAGTGCATGCTCTGGATGGTCGGGTAACCCGGCGTATTTCACCCACGCGACGTTTTCATGAGCCTTGAGATAGTGCGCGACTTTGAGCGCATTTTCTGTGTGGCGCTCCATGCGTAGCCCAAGCGTTTCCAGGCCTTGCAGGATCAGGAAGGCGTTGAATGGCGACAGCGCCGCCCCCGTATTGCGCAGTGGCACTACCCGGCAGCGGCCGATGAAGGCGGCTGGGCCGAAGGCTTCGGTGTAGGTCACGCCATGGTAGGACGGGTCGGGCGTGTTAAGCAGGGGGAAACGTTCTTTGTTGTCAGCCCATGGGAATTTGCCGGAGTCGACGACGATGCCGCCGATGCTGGTCCCGTGTCCGCCGATGTACTTGGTCAGCGAGTGCACAATGATGTCGGCACCGTGCTCGAAGGGGCGGCAAAGAATTGGCGTGGCAACGGTGTTATCGACGATCAGCGGCACACCATGCCGGTGGGCAGCGTCGGCGAGTGCCTGAAGGTCAATAATATTGCCGGCCGGGTTGCCAATGGATTCGCAGAAAACCGCCTTGGTCTTGTCGTCGATCAGCGCCTCAAGCGCCGCGATGTCGTCATGGGCAGCGAAACGCGTCTGGATACCAAAGCGCGGCAGGGTATGCGCCAGCAGGTTGTAAGTCCCGCCATAAAGCTTGGCCACCGAGACGATATTGTCACCCACTTCGGCCACGGTCTGGATCGCATAGGTAATCGCGGCCATACCTGACGCAACCGCCAACGCACCTACACCGCCTTCCATGGCTGCAACGCGCTTTTCGAGCACGTCATTGGTAGGGTTCATGATGCGCGAGTAAATATTGCCTGCGACTTTCAGGTCAAACAGGTCGGCACCATGCTGGGTATCGTCGAACGCGTAGGACGCGGTTTGGTAGATCGGCACCGCTACTGCTTTAGTTGTCGGGTCGGGGCTATAGCCTGCGTGGATAGCCATGGTTTCCAGTTTCATGCGCTCTCGTTCCTTCAGGAGTTGTAGGTGTCCCCGAAGAATGTGTCGAGCAAAGGCGGGAGTCAAGTCAGGGGACGGCGCTTGATTTCAGTGCGCATCACTGCGTGCATGCGTCCATTTCAAGGCATTGCAAATGCATACGAAGGGGGCATACATGGTTTGAAGTTATGGGGCGAGACAGGGAGGGATAGCCAGAAACAACAAAGCCCGCATAGGGCGGGCTTCTTGGGGTGTTTCGTAGGCTGTCAACGACAGGTCGAAACAGCTATTTGGTGCACCAGGCGGGATTCGAACCCACGACCACTGCCTTCGGAGGGCAGTACTCTATCCAGCTGAGCTACTGGTGCAATGCGGGCGCCATGATACTCATCTGGCTGGCGGGCGTCCATGCTGGTGAGTGCTGTTGTTGATTTCGCACGTAACAGGGTGTGAACGTGACGTTGATCTGAAACTAATCGGCTAAACTCCGTTTTCGTTCTTTTTTTCGAACAGACTATTGTCCTTTACCCCCGCAGACCCTAGGATTCGTTTGAGATTTCAAACGCTTTTGGCTGGGTGCTGAACCGCACGTTCTACGATCAGTGCGCTATTTGTGCTTGAGTACGGTGAATGATTTCCTGACGGCAGCCTTTTATAGGCGCCTTTGAACAAACAAAAAAATTCGCTCCGCGCGTGCGCGGTGCTGTTTAGGAGACCGACATGCAGCTTAAAGACACCCAATTGTTCCGTCAGCAAGCCTTTATCGATGGCGTTTGGCTGGATGCGGACAATGGTCAGACGATCAAGGTGAACAACCCGGCTACCAATGAGATCCTCGGGACTGTTCCGAAGATGGGTGCTGTTGAAACCCGTCGCGCGATCGAAGCTGCTAACAAGGCGCTGCCGGCCTGGCGTGCGTTGACCGCCAAGGACCGTGGGAACAAGCTGCGTCGTTGGTTTGAACTGATTATTGAAAACCAGGACGACCTCGCTCGCCTGATGACCCTGGAACAGGGCAAGCCGCTGGCTGAAGCCAAGGGCGAAATCGTTTACGCCGCTTCGTTTCTCGAGTGGTTCGCTGAAGAAGCCAAGCGCATCTACGGTGATGTGATTCCTGGTCACCAGCCAGACAAGCGTTTGATTGTGATCAAGCAGCCAATCGGCGTGACGGCGGCGATTACGCCGTGGAACTTCCCTGCAGCGATGATTACCCGTAAAGCGGGCCCGGCGTTGGCTGCTGGCTGCACCATGGTTCTGAAACCGGCTTCGCAGACTCCGTTCTCGGCTCTGGCGTTGGCTGAGCTGGCGCACCGCGCGGGTATCCCGAATGGTGTGTTCAGTGTTGTCACCGGCAGTGCTGGCGACATCGGCGGCGAACTGACCAGTAACCCTATCGTGCGTAAATTGTCCTTCACAGGCTCGACTGAAGTCGGTCGCCAACTGATGGCTGAATGCGCCAAGGACATCAAGAAAGTGTCCCTGGAATTGGGCGGCAACGCGCCCTTCATCGTGTTCGACGACGCCGATCTGGATAAGGCGGTCGAAGGTGCGATCATCTCCAAGTACCGTAACAACGGTCAGACTTGCGTTTGCGCCAACCGCTTGTACGTGCAGGACGCAGTCTATGACGCGTTCGCCGAGAAGCTGAAAGTCGCGGTGTCCAAGCTCAAGATCGGTAATGGCCTGGAAGTCGGCACCACTACCGGCCCGTTGATCGACGGAAAAGCCGTGGCCAAGGTCAAGGAACATATCGCTGACGCCATCAGCAAAGGCGCGACCGTACTGGCTGGCGGCAACAGCATGGAAGGTAACTTCTTCGAGCCGACCATTCTGGTCAACGTGTCTAAAGATGCGGCTGTCTCCAAGGAAGAAACCTTCGGTCCGCTGGCTCCGCTGTTCCGCTTCAAAGATGAAGACGAAGTGATCGCGATGGCTAATGACACCGAATTCGGTCTGGCGTCGTACTTCTACGCCCGCGACCTTAGCCGCGTATTCCGTGTTTCCGAGGCACTGGAATACGGCATGGTTGGCGTTAACACAGGCCTGATCTCCAACGAAGTCGCGCCGTTTGGCGGGATCAAGGCGTCGGGTCTGGGCCGTGAAGGCTCGAAGTACGGCATCGAAGATTATCTGGAAATCAAGTACCTGTGCCTGGGCATCTAATTCTGTCAGCACAGTAGCGACACGTAATTCCACCTGTAGTTGGAACGTTGCAGCAGTCGATCATCGTATGCTGCTGCAACTGCCACCCGACTGCTTAATCCTTGAACTACGCCGCCCGATGAGCGGTGAATGAGGACATTATGAGCCAGACCAACGAATCCTTGATGAAACGCCGCAATGCCGCTGTTCCGCGCGGCGTGGGCCAGATCCACCCGATCTTCGCGGCTTCCGCGAAAAACGCTACTGTTACCGACGTTGAAGGTCGTGAGTTCATCGACTTCGCGGGCGGTATCGCGGTACTCAACACCGGTCACCTGCACCCGAAAGTTATCGCGGCCGTGCAAGAACAACTGACCAAGCTGACCCACACCTGTTTCCAGGTGTTGGCCTACGAACCGTACGTTGAGCTGTGCGAAAAGATCAACGCCAAGGTGCCAGGTGATTTCGAGAAGAAAACCCTGCTGGTCACCACCGGTTCCGAAGCGGTAGAAAACGCTGTGAAAATTGCCCGCGCCGCCACTGGCCGTGCCGGTATCATCGCGTTCACTGGCGCTTACCACGGCCGGACCATGATGACCCTGGGTCTGACCGGTAAAGTCGTGCCTTACTCGGCCGGCATGGGCCTGATGCCAGGCGGCATCTTTCGCGCGCTGTACCCATGTGCACTGCACGACGTGACGGTTGACGACTCCATCGCCAGCATCGAGCGCATCTTCAAAAATGACGCCGAGCCACGTGATATCGCCGCAATCATCATCGAACCTGTTCAGGGCGAAGGTGGTTTCTACGTTGCGCCGAAAGAGTTCATGATTCGCCTGCGTGCCCTGTGCGACAAGCACGGCATTCTGCTGATCGCGGACGAAGTTCAAACTGGCGCTGGTCGTACCGGTACGTTCTTCGCGATGGAACAGATGGGCGTATCTGCCGACCTGACCACCTTCGCCAAGTCGATTGCTGGCGGTTTCCCGTTGGCTGGCGTTTGCGGCAAAGCTGAGTACATGGATGCCATCGCTCCAGGCGGCCTGGGTGGCACTTATGCAGGTAGTCCGATTGCATGCGCTGCTGCACTGGCCGTATTGGACGTGTTTGAAGAAGAGCACCTGCTGGAGCGTTGCAAAGCGGTTGGCGAGCGTCTGGTGACGGGCCTGCGCGCGATTCAAGCCAAGTACCCAGTAATCGGTGACGTTCGTGCCTTGGGCGCAATGATCGCGGTCGAGCTGTTTGAAGGCGGTGATCCGCACAAGCCTAACGCGGCTGCTGTGGCTCAGGTTGTAGCCAAAGCGCGCGACAAGGGTCTGATCCTGCTGTCGTGCGGTACTTACGGCAACGTGTTGCGCGTTCTGGTGCCTCTGACTGCTCCTGACGAGTTGCTGGACAAAGGCCTGGCGATCATGGAAGAGTGCTTCGCTGAACTCGCATAAGTGTGAGTAAGTAAGCAAAAAAACCCGCTTCGGCGGGTTTTTCTTGTTTTAGGACAAGCATTTGCGCTTAGCGCCTATATCCCCACGGTTTGTTTGGATAGAGTGCGGGTATCGCTGTCGGAGAGCCCGGAATGACTGTTCTTGAACCGCCCACTGCACCCCGTGTTTTGATCGCTGAGGCTGACCCTTGGGTGCGCGACATGCTGACCGAATTAGTCCTGAGCGTGCGCGGTGATGCTGATCTGAAAGTGTGCTCCGAAGGGCTGGAGGCGCAAGACTGGTTGAGTCATCACCACCCCGATCTGGTGATTGCCGGTTGGGAACTGCCGGGCTCCGATGGCTTGAACCTGCTGCGCGGGGTGCGTCAACAGCGTCGTCAGCCGACGTTGCCTTTTATCCTGCTGAGTAGCCGCAATGACAGCGCCAGCGTGCGCGAGGCATTGCCGCTGGCGCCCACCGCTTACTTGACCAAGCCCTTGAATATGGACGGTCTGCGCCAACGCCTGGAAGATTTGCTGCTTCAGTCGAGTGAGCCGGTCGCTGTCGAAATTCCGGCATTGGCACCTGGTTTGAGTCTGTCGCAGTTCCTTGAAAGTCGCCGGGAAACCGCAGATGGCGCGCCCTTGCGGGTGGATGTGCATCAGGCGCTGAGGAGCAGTCAGGGTGCGACCGGCGCGGATTTGAGGCTGCTGGAGCAGGAACTGCGAGCTGACCCGCATATCACGGCAGTATTGATCGCTGCGGCCAACAGTGCGGCGCAGCACTTGGGCAAAGGCGTGCAGACCTTGTCGCAGGCGCTGCAGGCGCTGGGCCCGACGCAGAGTGTCAATCTGCTCCTTGGCCTGGCCATGAAGCGCGGGGCGAGGCTGACGGACAAAGGGCTGATCACCCACGCCCAGCGTTTTTGGGAGCAGTCGAGCCGCGCGGCTGAATACGCGCGCTCGCTTGCGCGTTTGCTGGATCTGGACCAAGAGCGTTGTTTCTGTGCCGGATTGCTGCACCGTCTGGGTGATTTGACGGTGTTGCGTTGCTTGCAGGACTGGATGCTGGCCGGTGGTGAGCTGGATGAGAAGGCGGTCAGCGAGTCGTTGGCGCAATTCGGTGCGGGGTTCGGTTCGGCTCTGCGCACGCGCTGGCGCTTGCCACTGGAACTGCGTGAGTTGATCGCGGCGGTCTATCACTTCGGCGGAGGCGTGTACTCGCGCGAGGCCCTGGCTATGAATGTGGCGGCGCAACTGGCGCTGCTCGGCCCGGAAGAGGGCGTTGATGCACTGGCCAACAGCAAACCGGCCCGTCTCTTGAAGATCGGGGCATCAGAGCTGGGGCGGTTGCGCAAGACGTAAATCTTCGTTGGCCAATAGGCCATTTTTCGCGAAAAAATCGCGAAAAGGCTGCATCAGGGACAGAAAACCTTCAGACCAAGACAATCTGATTCTTGCCCTGACGTTTGGCTTGGTACATCGCGGCATCGGCCCGAGCGTAGAGAACTTCCAGGCCAAGGTCATCGTCGCGGAGGTTGGTCAGGCCCTGGCTTACGGTGATGCCGAATGCCTGGTTGTTGCACTGGAAGCTCAGGCGCTGGATTTCCCGCTGCAGCCGTTCGGCGATTTGCTTGGCCATGTCCGGTGCGCACCCAGGGAGCACGGCGGCAAACTCTTCCCCGCCGATACGTCCGAACACATCGCCTCGACGAAGAGCTGAACGTCCACTCTCGGCGATGCGTTGCAACACCTGATCGCCTTCCTGATGGCCGTATGTATCGTTGACCAACTTGAAATCATCGATGTCCAAGAGCAAAAACGCCAAGGGCAAGCCCTGCAAGCGAGCCTGTTCGAACTCATGCTGAGCGCATTCGAAAAAGTGCCGACGGTTACTGCTCTGGGTCAGCACATCAGTGGTGGCGAGACGTTGAAGTTCGCCTTCAAGCTGCTTCTTTTCGGTGATGTCTTCGGCGATACCCACCACAATCAGACGCTGTCCGAGTTCCTGGCGACTGATAAAGCATTTGTCGCTCAGCCAGCGAACCTGCCCGTCTGAACGGATGATCCGGTATTCGCGGTCTTCGATGGCGCCCTTGTCCAGCACCTGGGTCAGGCTGCGTTCGGCATAGTCCAGGTCGTCGGGGTAAATGCTGTCGCGCCACTCGTTGTAGTCGGCGAGCAACAGGCCGGCCGAGCGCCCGAAAATCTGCTCATAGGCCGGGCTGACGTAAATCATTTGCTGGGTTTCCCAGTCGAACGCCCATAACACCGCGTTGACGCTGACCAGCAGCGAACTGAAAAGCTGTTCTCGTTCGCTCAGGCGTGCGACTTCTGCTTGGGCGTGCATCAGCGCCAGGAGGGTTTCCGCGGAAGGCGGCAGGTCGGTGGGAGAGGGCTGGTTAATGGGTGTCTGTCTGTCCATGAGCACTGCATCTCTAGAAGATGTGCGGCGCACAGCCACAAGTGAGCCCACCGAAATAGTGAGCTATTCATTCAGATAGAAAGTAGGACATGAAGTTCCAGCAGGCGCGCTCCCGGGCGGGGCGCGCCGATCAACGGTGTCAGACGGCGACAGGCCGTAGCGAGTAGGTTTTCAGTTGGCTGGCGAAATCACGCAGTGACTGGATACCACTGGCTTCGGCTTCATGAACCCACTCTTTGATCGCGGCGAGCATGTCGTGACCGTTGGTGCTGGTTTTTAGCCAGATATGTTGCAATGCCAAGCGCTTCTCGTAGATCACTTTCAGTGCTTGGCTGTGTTCAAGCATGGTCTGGATGTGCAGATGGTGCTTGTCATCAAGCAGGCTGGTTTCTCGAGAGAGCAGGCGCTTGGCGCGATGGAACTGATGGCGTACCGACACATCGGCCTTGGTCAGTTCTTGTTTCACCAGCGGCGCGATCACCAATTTGCGGTACTGAGCCATGATCTGAAAGCGATTGTTGAGGATTGCCATGGCGGTATCCATGTCAACATGGCCCTTGCCTTCAACCCGGTGGGCGATAGGCGCAACGCGTTGAACCTTAGCCAGACGGAAGAAGCTGAAAACCTTGATCCAGGCCCAGCCCATGTCGAACTCCCACTTCTTGACCGACAACTTGGCCGAGTTCGGGTAGGTGTGATGGTTGTTATGCAGCTCTTCGCCGCCGATCAGGATGCCCCATGGCACCAGATTGGTCGCCGCGTCACGGCATTCGAAATTACGGTAGCCCACGGCATGACCAAGACCATTGACGACGCCTGCGGCCCAGAAGGGAATCCACATCATCTGTATCGCCCAGACGGTGATGCCGATCACGCCGAACAACGCGAGGTCGATCACCGCCATTATCGAGATCCCGAGGAGAGGGAAACGAGTGTACAAGTGGCGTTCGATCCCGTCGTTCGGACAATTTTTGCCGTAGATGCGAAGTGTGTCCGGATTTTCCGCTTCAGCGCGATACAATTCGGCGCCTTTGCGCAGTACAGTAGACAGCCCTTTGATCACAGGACTGTGTGGATCATCGACGGTTTCGCATTTGGCGTGATGCTTGCGGTGAATGGCGGTCCACTCACGGGTGTTCTGGGCAGTGGTCAGCCACAGCCAGAAACGGAAAAAGTGTTTGAGCCCAGCGTTGAGTTCCAACGAACGATGGGCGGAGTAGCGATGTAGATAAACCGTGACGCCGACAATGGTCACATGGGTCATCAACAGGATGGCTACCACCAGTTGCCAAACTGATAAATCAAGAAGACCGTTGTTCCACATAAAATGTGTTGCCCTCAAAAATGCTCGATGAATATAAAAGCAGCAGCAGGCATTATCACTGACTCAGCTGATAAAACCAGTCGCACTTTTAGATAAGAGTCGCCGGATGTTTCTACTCTATAATCCGCGCCTTTCGTAAGGTTTTTTTAATTTTATGTCACTTTCTTCTCGCAATGCGCTGCGGACGGCCCTGCTCTACGCGCTGGTGTCGGCTTTGTGGCTTGAGATCAGCAATGCCTCGCTTCGGCATCTGATCCAGGATCAGGCTAGTTTCGACCAATGGCAGTTGGTAAATGCCTATGCATGGCTGATTTTCAGCGCCGTGCTGATTTTTTTCGCCCGCACCCGGCTCCTCGGCTGCATGGCCGCCGCTGCCCGAGCCGGGCTGAAAAAGCAGGACCAGGAGCGCTTGAGCCAAGCGGAGGCGGTGTTCGATTGCACGTGCGAAGGCGTCGTGGTCACTGACAAGCAGGGTTTGATCGTGCATGTGAACCGGGCCTTCATGGAAATTACCGGTTACCAGGCAAACGAAGTGCTCGGGCTTAACCCGAAAAAATTCAAGTCTGGCCGCCACGGACCTGAATTTTACCAGACCATGTTTCAGGCGTTGAACGCCAGCGGTCAATGGAGCGGTGAGATCTGGAACCGTCGTAAAAACGGCGAGATTTTTCCGCAATGGCAAAGCATCCGCGTCATCAAGGATGAGAACAGTGAAATCAGCCATTATGTGGCGGTATTTTCGGACATCTCCGCCATCAAGCGTTCGCAGCGCGAACTGGTGCACCTGGCGCACTTCGATCCGCTGACCAGTCTGCCTAATCGTCTATTGTTTACCGACCGTACCGAGCAAGCTCTGGAGCATGCCCAGGCCAACAAGCGTGGCTGTGCGTTATTGCTGATCGATCTGGATCACTTCAAGAACATCAACGACAGTCTTGGGCATAACGTTGGCGATCAGGTGCTCAAAATTGTGGCTGAGCGCCTGAATACATTGCTCGGCAACGGCATCACCCTGGCTCGGCTCGGGGGGGATGAGTTCGCCGTGTTGGCAGAAAACTGCCAGCAGGTGGCACAGGCCGCAGAACTGGCTCAAAGAGTCATCGAGGGTTTGAAGAAACCGTTCGTGTTCGAGGGCCATCAGCTGTTTATCAGCGCAAGCGTGGGCATCAGCCTGTTCCCCAGTGATGCCCTGAATGCCGAGCAACTGCTGCGCAACGCGGATTCGGCGTTATTCAAGGCTAAAAGCGAAGGCCGCGAAGGGTATGCCTTGTATACCGAAGAGCTGACCGCGCATGCGCAGCAGCGGGTCGAATTGGCCAGTGAGCTCCGTCGCGCCATAGCGCACGAGGAGTTGCGGGTGTTTTATCAGCCGATACATGACCTTTCCAGCGGCCGTATGTCCGGGGTCGAAGCGCTGGTCCGCTGGCAGCATCCTGAACGGGGGCTGGTGTCCCCGGGCGACTTTATTCCGGTTGCCGAACAAAGTGGCTTGATCGCCGATATCGACATTTGGGTGCTCAAGCACGCCTGCCAGCAGATGAGTGATTGGCGCAAAGCCGGGGTCGGCCTTGAATTTGTCGCGGTGAATGTTTCTAGTCGGATGTTTGGTCGCAGCGATATGTATCAGCACGTCGCGCAGGCTCTTCGCGACACGGGGCTTGATTCGCGTTTTCTAGAACTGGAGGTCACTGAAAGTGCGGTGATGGAAGATCCGGACATGGCCATCGAGCAACTGCATCGCCTGCGCGAGTTGGGCCTGCGACTGGCCATTGATGACTTTGGCACGGGCTATTCATCGTTGCTGCGGCTCAAACGCATGCCGGTGCAGAAACTGAAAATCGATCAGGGCTTTATCGCCGGTTTGCCCCATGACGAGGATGATGTCGCCATCGTTCGAGTGATCATCGCCCTTGCGCAAACATTGGGCATGCAGGTGTTGGCCGAAGGCATCGAGCGTCCCGATCAGGCGAGTTTCCTGCTGGAAAACCATTGCGAGCAGGGCCAGGGCTACTGGTTTGGCCGTCCACAGCCGGCTGAAAAGCTGGATTTACACCATGTGGTGACGTTGTCCTGAGCACCCGAATGTCACGTTGCTGGAAACGCGCAATACGTTTCCTTGCCGGGAAATATCTCTAAATTCTTTTTGGTTATATCTGCATTCTTAAATAGTCTTTTTAAGAATAACTGCGCCTCTCTAAGATTACCTCCACGCCACAAGCAGTTGCCCGCGAATCGCTACTGCAGGCACCTCTTATCAAGGAGAAGAATCATGAGCGCATCTCTACGCAGTGTTGACGGCCAGGACGAAGCAAGCATCCTGCGCGAAATTCAGAGTGCGTTGCGCGACCTGCGCTTCGGCGCAGTGGAAATCACTGTGCATAACGCGCAAGTGGTTCAGATCGAACGCAAAGAAAAATTCCGCCTGCAGACCCCGAGCAACAAGACCAGTTGACCTGCGGATCCAGGCGTCCGCCAGCTCCCACAGGGAGATGAGTTCGACCCATCAAGCAAAAGCCAACAATCAAAGAATTGTCCAGGAGCTTCACCATGTCTATTCGTCGCTTTGCCTTGGCCGCGCTCGCCAGCGCTGTTTTTGCAGGTTCCGCCGTTGCCAAGGACATTGAGCTGCTGAATGTGTCCTACGACCCGACGCGCGAGCTGTACCAGGATTACAACGCTGAGTTCATCAGTTTCTGGAAGAAGACCCACGCTGACGATACTGTGAAAATTCAGCAATCCCATGGTGGTTCAGGCAAGCAGGGGCGTGCGGTGATCGACGGTCTGCGCGCGGATGTGGTGACTTTGGCCCTGGCTGGCGACATCGACGAAATTGCGAAAATCGGCAAAACCTTGCCCGAGAACTGGCAAACCCGCCTGCCGGATGCCAGCACGCCATACACTTCAACCATCGTGTTCCTGGTACGCAAGGGCAACCCTAAAGGCATCAAAGACTGGGGCGACTTGATCAAGAATGACGTGTCGGTCATCACCCCTAACCCGAAAACCTCTGGCGGCGCACGCTGGAACTTCCTTGCCGCGTGGGCTTATGGTCTGAAGGCCGGTGGTAGCGAAGCCAAGGCGCGGGAATACGTGCAGGCCTTGTTCAAGCATGTGCCGGTTCTCGACACGGGCGCTCGCGGTTCAACCATTACCTTCGTCAATAATGGTCAGGGTGACGTGTTGCTGGCATGGGAAAACGAAGCGTTCCTGGCACTGAAAGAAGACGGTGGCGCTGACAAGTTCGACATCGTCGTACCTTCGCTGTCGATTCTGGCCGAGCCGCCGGTATCGATTGTCGACAAGAACGTCGACAAGAAAGGCACCCGTGAAATTGCCACTGCTTACCTGGAGCATCTGTACAGCCCGGCCGGTCAGGAAATTGCCGCAAAAAACTTCTACCGCCCACGTAACGCAGAAGTGGCGGCCAAATATGCCAGGCAATTCCCTAAACTGGACCTGGTGACTATCGACAAAGACTTCGGTGGCTGGAAAACTGCGCAACCGAAATTCTTCAATGATGGCGGCGTGTTCGACCAGATTTACCAGGCGCAATAGCCTGTGCAGCGCTACGTTGAAAAGCGTATCGCCTAGTTTGGCCTTTAGCCCGGATTCATTTCCGGGCTTCGTGCGTTAACCAAGGACTTTTATGTCGCGTCGTATTTCCCCCGTCATACCCGGCTTCGGGCTGACGCTGGGCTACACCTTGGTGTACCTCAGCTTGATTGTGTTGATCCCGCTGGCTGCCATGTTCATCCATGCTGCCCAGCTGACGTGGGATCAATTCTGGGCCATCGTCACTGCCCCGCGTGTGGTTGCCGCCTTGAAGCTGAGTTTTGGCACCGCATTTTATGCCGCCATCATCAATGGCGTGATTGGCACACTGCTGGCCTGGGTGCTGGTGCGTTACACCTTCCCCGGGCGCAAGATCATCGATGCGATGATCGACCTGCCGTTCGCGCTGCCGACTGCTGTTGCCGGTATCGCCCTGACGGCGCTGTATACGCCGACAGGCCTGGTAGGGCAGTTCGCCGCCGACCTGGGCTTCAAGATTGCTTACACCCCGCTTGGCATCACCCTCGCCCTGACCTTTGTCACGCTGCCGTTTGTGGTGCGCACGGTGCAGCCGGTGTTGGCCGATATCCCGCGTGAAGTCGAAGAGGCCGCCGCCTGCCTGGGCGCGAGGCCGTTGCAGGTGTTCCGCTATATTCTGGTGCCGGCCCTGCTTCCCGCATGGCTGACCGGGTTCGCCCTGGCCTTTGCGCGTGGCGTAGGCGAGTACGGATCGGTGATTTTCATTGCCGGCAACATGCCGATGAAAACCGAGATCCTGCCGCTGCTGATCATGGTCAAGCTCGATCAATACGATTACACCGGCGCCACTGCCATTGGCGTGATGATGCTGATGGTTTCTTTCGTCCTGCTGCTGCTGATCAACTTGTTGCAGCGTCGCATCGAAACCCCATCCTAAGGAGGCGCGTATGTCTTACTCAACTGTTTCTGCTGCCGCCTCCGCCAACGCTGCCCGTCGTGGCAGCGCAGTGTCTCGAAGGATTCTGATCGGTCTTGGCTGGCTGGTTTTTATCCTGTTTCTGGGGCTGCCGTTGTTCATTGTGGTCTCTCAAGGCCTGAAAAACGGACTGGGTGCGTTCTTCACCGCGATCTTCGAGCCGGACGCATTGTCGGCGCTCAAACTCACCGTGATCGCCGTGCTGATTTCGGTACCACTCAATGTCGTGTTCGGCGTCAGCGCTGCCTGGTGCGTGAGCAAGTATTCGTTCCGTGGCAAAAGTATGCTGGTGACCCTGATCGACTTGCCGTTTTCGGTGTCACCGGTAATCGCCGGTCTGGTCTACGTCCTGATGTTTGGTGCTCAAGGCTTGTTCGGGCCGTGGTTACAGGATCATGACATCCAGATCGTGTTTGCCTTGCCGGGTATCGTGCTGGCGACTATTTTCGTGACCGTGCCGTTTGTTGCTCGCGAGCTGATCCCGTTGATGCAGGAGCAAGGCACGCAGGAAGAAGAGGCGGCGCGGCTGTTGGGGGCCAACGGTTGGCAGATGTTCTGGCACGTCACGGTCCCGAACATCAAGTGGGGTTTGATCTACGGCGTGGTGCTGTGTACCGCGCGGGCCATGGGTGAGTTCGGCGCGGTCTCGGTGGTTTCAGGACATATTCGCGGCGTCACCAACACCCTGCCGTTGCACGTCGAGATCCTTTATAACGAATACAACCACGTTGCAGCGTTTGCCGTGGCGAGCCTGTTGCTGATCCTGGCGCTGTTCATCCTGCTGCTCAAGCAGTGGAGCGAGTCGCGCATTACCCGTCTGCGCCAAAGTGCGGCGGAGGAATAATTCATGTCGATCGAAGTCCGTAACGTCAGCAAGCGTTTCAACGCCTTCCAGGCCCTGAACTCCATCAATCTGGACATTCAAAGCGGTGAGCTGGTGGCCCTGCTGGGCCCGTCAGGCTGTGGCAAAACCACCTTGCTGCGTATTATTGCCGGCCTGGAAACCCCTGATGAGGGCAGCATCGTTTTCCACGGAGAAGACGTCTCCGGGCACGATGTGCGTGATCGCAATGTCGGGTTCGTGTTCCAGCACTACGCACTGTTTCGCCACATGACGGTGTTCGACAACGTCGCGTTCGGTTTGCGCATGAAACCGAAGAACCAGCGTCCGACCGAAAGTCAGATTGCGGTCAAGGTTCATGAACTGCTGAACATGGTGCAGCTCGATTGGTTGTCGGACCGTTATCCGGAACAGTTGTCCGGCGGTCAGCGTCAGCGTATCGCGCTGGCCCGTGCGTTGGCGGTCGAGCCCAAAGTGCTGCTGCTCGATGAACCGTTCGGCGCACTGGATGCCAAGGTCCGTAAAGAGCTGCGCCGCTGGTTGGCGCGCCTGCACGAAGACATCAACCTGACCTCGGTCTTCGTGACCCACGACCAGGAAGAAGCCATGGAAGTGGCAGACCGCATCGTGGTGATGAACAAGGGCGTGATCGAGCAGATCGGTTCACCGGGCGAGGTGTATGAAAACCCGGCCAGCGACTTCGTTTACCACTTCCTGGGTGACTCCAACCGTCTGCACCTGGGCGACGATAACCACGTGCTGTTCCGCCCGCATGAGGTGTCGTTGTCGCGGCATGAACTGGAAGACCACCACGCGGCCGAAGTGCGTGATATCCGGCCGCTGGGCGCCACCACTCGCGTGACCTTGAAGGTCGAAGGTCAAAGCGAACTGATCGAAGCCGAAGTGGTGAAAGACCACGACAGCCTGATCGGTCTGACACGTGGTGACACCTTGTTCTTCAAGCCGAAGGTCTGGCAGAAACTGGCGGATAGCTGATCTTTTTGACGCGGTGTGTTCGGCACACCGCGTCAAACCATTCGCCTGTGCCGGCTGTGTGGAGCGAACGCATTCGCGAATGACGTCAATCAAACCAGCGCTTTCTTCCCGCGAATACCGGTAGGCCCGACACGCTCTTCCATGGCGTGCTTGAGTGACTGTCGCAGCCCCAGCAAAAACGCCACTTCGGCCACCACGAACAGTGGCCCGACGATCAGCCCCGACACATCGTCAACGAACGCCGGTTTACGCCCTTCGTAAAAATGGCCGACAAATTGAATCGCCCAACCGACGACAAACAAACCGACGCCGCTGCTCAGCCAGACCAGCGTCGACTGCACGGCAAGCGTGTGTCCTGTCCAAAGGGATAGGCCGAGCAGGGCGCCCATCACCACACCGAACCGCATATCCAGGCGCAAGTAGAACCCTGTAGACCCCAGTGCCAGCAGGGTTGCGGGCGAAAGCCATATGCCGCCTATCACGGCGCCGGGACGCGAAAGGAGCACGGCCACCGCAATGACAATCAGCGGAATGCCGATAAAGTGACTGACGATGTTGCGTGTGTCGCGATGGTAGGCGGCGTATTGACTAAGATGATCAACGAGGTTTTTCATTGTTATTCCTCCTGTGGAACGATGATCATGCCTCGGGATTTGAAAGAGCTTTGTCCGTTACCCGACAAAGTCTGCAATTAAGGAGTTCATATGAGCGGAGCCGTATGGCGGACCCGACTGCTGACCGGGTACTGGTTCAGCAATCTGCCGGCTGGTTTACAGGATAGCTTGCTCAATGCCGCGAAAACGCGACGCCTGACGCCAGGTAAGCCGTTGTTCCGGCGCGGCGATCCGCCGTGCGGGTTGTATGCGGTGCTCGAAGGCGCGATTCGTATTGGCTCGGTCAGCGAGCAAGGCAAGCAGACGTTGCTGTCGCGGATCGAGCTGCCTTACTGGTTTGGCGAGGTGTCGTTGTTCGATGGCCTGCCGCGCACCCATGACGCATTTTCCGAAGCCCACAGCATTCTGTTGCAGGTCCCGCAGTCGGCGCTGGTGACTCTGCTGGAAAAAGAGCCTCAGTATTGGCGCCATTTCGCCTTGTTGATGAGTCAGAAACTACGCCTGACGTTCGTTCATCTCGAGCAGCAAAGCTTGTTGCCTGCCGCCGCGCGCGTGGCCTGTCGCTTACTGTTGATCGCCGAAGGGTATGGCGAGATCAATCGCTCGCGAGAGGTGATCGAGCTGCCTCAGGAGCCGTTGGCGCAAATGCTGTCGATGTCTCGCCAGACCATCAACAAAATCCTCAACGATTTTCAGACTCAGGGTGTCCTGGACATCAGTTATGGCGAAATCAGGATTCTTGACCTGGATAAACTGCGTGCGGCGGCCTCGCAATCAGCCTAGCCTAGACGCACGATAAATGAGGTGCACCATGCGTTTGCTGTTAGTGGAAAACGATCTCAGTACCGCCAATCAGTTGGCCAAGGGGCTTGGCGAGTCGGGGTTTAGGGTCGACGTCGCGGATAACGGCCTGTCCGGCCGCCATTTCGTCGAAGAGAATGCCTACGACCTGATCATTCTCGATGCCATGTTGCCGGGCCTGAATGGCTGGCAACTGCTGCAACTGGTCCGTCAGCGCGGCAATACGCCCGTGTTGTTCCTGACCGCCCGCGATACCATGGAAGACCGGTTGCGCGGGCTGGAGCTGGGTGCCGATGATTACCTGCTCAAGCCCTTTACCCTTGAGGAACTGTTGGTCCGGGTTCGGACCTTGCTGCGGCGTGGGCCAACCGGTACTGCCGACAGCTACTCTATTGCCGATCTGGAAATCGACGTACCACTCCAGCGCGTTAGTCGTGGCGGGCAACGGATCTCGTTGAGCGATCAGGAGTTCGAACTGCTGCAGTTGCTGGTCAGCCGTCAGGGTGATGTCATTTCACGCGCGCTGATCGCTTCGCAGGTGTTCAACAATGACATGGACAAGGTCGAAATCGCCATCCATCGCCTGCGCTCTAAAATCGATGAGCGCTACTTGCCGAAACTGATTCATACCGTGGGTGTTGTGGGCTATCAGTTGGAGGTGCTGGAAGACTGATTGAGCTCTGTTGGCTGACTCCAACATGCACTATAGGCAGCTTGCTGCCCGGTAACGTTTCTGTCACAGCGTTTGGATAAGCTCGAATTGTAAGTTTTTTATGGGCCGCTCCTTAGGCAGGGGGCGGTCCTTTTTTTTTGCCTGCCGAATCTATAATCCTTATATTCTTTTAAGGTCTTAATAAATAGCTTCTTATTCCTTAACGAATATATGTCGCGTCCTTATACTTTGCCCATGAACGCAAACAGGCAGGAGGCGCACCCCATGCGTAACGAGTCGATCCGCTATCTGATCGTGCCAGGCTGGCAAGGGTCGTCTGACGACCATTGGCAAACGCATTGGCAGAACAGTTTGCCCAACAGCGCGCGCGTGGAGCAGGCCGACTGGCTCAAACCACGGCGCGAGGATTGGGTCGGTGAATTGCAGCGCGCGATTGTCGCTGACAGCACGCCGGTGATCCTGATCGCTCATAGCCTGGGGTGCATCACCGTTGCGCATTGGGCCGAACTCGCGCCTTTGCAGTCGCTGCGTCAGGTGCGCGGTGCCTTGCTGGTGGCGCCTGCTGACGTTGAACGGCCGAACTGCTCGCCTGCGTTACGTAATTTCGCACCGATTCCTGGGCACCTGCTGCCGTTTCCGACCCAAGTGGTCAGCTCGGATAACGACACGGCGGTCAGTACTCAGCGCGCGCTGGAGCTGGCTCATAACTGGGGCGCAGAAGCAGGCATTCTCAGGGGGGCGGGGCACATCAATGTGAAGTCCGGCCATCAGCGCTGGGAGCAGGGCTTCGCCTATCTGTACCGCCTGCAAAACCGAATGGAACACCACGCTCGGCGTCGCGCCTGAATTCGATCGGCGCGGCAGACGCCATGCTTTACTCATCGACCTCAATAATTTTCACGCCGGACCCTCGGGCCCTATTGTCTATTTTTAACGCGTGAGTCGTCGCAAGGGCTCAGGCGGGAGTTTGCCATGAGCCTTCACGAAACCTTTGGTCAGCCGTTACTGACCTTCCCCGATGCGGAAAAAAGCCCGCTGAGCATTCGCGCCAAAGCGCTGGTGTTCGTCGACCCGCGCTCGCGTCAGTTGCGCGAAGAGCTGGAGCAACTGGCTCCGCGCTCGTTACCGGTGCTGATCCGTGGCGAAACCGGCAGCGGCAAGGAACTGCTGGCCCGGCATATCCATCGCGCCAGCGACCGTGGGGGCTTATTCGTGTCAGTGAACTGCGGAGCGATCAGCCCGACGTACGCCGATGCCGAGCTGTTCGGCTATGCCGCCGGCGCTTACAGCAGCTCCGCCAGCAGTCGTGCGGGATGGTTCGGTTCGGCCAATGGCGGGACCTTGTACCTGGATGAAATCGGCGATTTGCCGCTGCCGATACAGATCAAGCTGTTGGCGGCGCTGGAGAACCATGAAGTGACCCGCGTTGGCGCCCAGCAACCCAGCCCGGTGGACGTGCGTCTGGTGGCCGCCACCAGCATCGATCTGGCGCAGGCGGTGGCCGTCGGTAAATTTAACGAGCGGCTTTATCACTACCTCAGCGAAGGTCGACTGGACCTGCCTGCGTTACGCGAGCGAGTGGGTGACATCCTGTCTTTGGCCGAATATTTTCTCGGCATTTACAGCCAGCGTTTGGGCTTGCCGGTGCCACTGATCAGTGAAACTGCGCAACAGGTATTGGAGCGGCACAGTTGGCCGGGCAATACTCGCGAGCTGGAGAACGTTATTCATTTCGCGCTGTTGGTCAGCAGTGGCGATGAAATTTTGCCCGAACACCTTAATCTGCCCGACAGCGCGAATCCTCTGGCGCAGATCGAGCAGCAAGCGGAGCACTTGCTCGCTTTCGCGCATCCCGGGCAACTGTCGGAATTGCAGCGATTGCTGGAGCGCCTGAGCCAACGCGTGTCGCAAACCCCGCGTTAGACGCTGTGTTTCGCGGAGAGAGTGGCGCTTAATGCTAGTCAGCACAAAAAAGCATAACCATTGACGTAAAAAGTATTGTCATGGAATAAGAAATATCGGTAATGTCCGTTTCACGCCGCTGAGTCATAAGGTTCAACCGATGATCAGCGGCAACTCACTGATAAGCCGTCGTTTGTGACGACCGCGACTTTCGCTAAGGACACCGCATGAAAAAGACGTTGTTGTTGACCGCCCTCGCTGCTGCGCTTTCGATTGGCCTGGCCCACGCGGGTGAAAAACTGGTCGTCGGCGCTACGCCTGTTCCGCACGCCGAGATTCTTGAGTTGATCAAGCCTGAGCTGGCAAAAGAAGGCGTGGACCTGGAAATCAAAGTCTTCAACGACTACGTGCAGCCGAACCTGCAGGTTTTCCAGAAGAAGCTCGATGCCAACTACTTCCAGACCAAGCCGTACCTGGATGGCTTCAACAAAGGCAAGAAGGCTGATCTGGTTACCGTCGTCGGCGTTCACGTCGAACCGTTCGGTGGCTACTCGTCCAAGTACAAATCCCTGGCTGACCTGCCGGACGGCGCAACTGTTGCCATTCCAAACGAAGGCAGCAACGCTGGCCGTGCACTGCTGCTGTTGGAGAAAGCCGGTCTGATCACCCTGAACGACCCGACTGACGCACTGGCAACGGTAAAGGACGTCAAGACCAACCCCAAGAACCTGAAGTTCAAGGAGCTGGAGTCGGCCATGTTGGCGCGCGCTTACAATCAGGTTGATCTGGACATGATCAACACCAACTATGCGTTGGAAGCCAAGCTCAACCCGAAGAAGGATGCACTGATTCTCGAAGGCGCTGATTCGCCTTACGTGAACTTCCTGGTGGCGCGTCCAGACAACGCCCACAGCGATGCAATCCAGAAACTGGCCAAGGCGCTGACCAGCCCTGAAGTCAAAGCATTCATTGCCAAGAAGTACGACGGCGCGGTACTGCCGGCGTTCTGATCTGAATTCAAGCGTTAACGTTTTTTACGCCGGCGGTTTTCATTAGCGTCGGCGTTTTTGCGTTTGGAACTGACCTGCCCGGCGGATCGCTAGTGTGTTCAGTGATATCTATATTCCTCAACGGTATTTAAATTAATTTTCTTATACCTATAAAGTTCTGACTCTTGTTACCCAGCACACCCGGAGTCGGAGTTCTCATGCCAGCAGCCTCCCAAGCGTCCTCATCTGTATACATAGCCGATCAAGCATTCGACATACGCTCGTTCGCCGAAAAAGTGGGTGCGGAAATCATCGGCCTGGATCTGTCCCGGCCTCTCAGCGATGCGGACTTCGCCCGTGTCCATCAGGCGCACCTGGACTACCACGTCGTGGTGTTTCGCGATCAACACATCACCCCGCAGCAGCAGATTGATTTCAGTCGGCGTTTCGGCATCCTGCAAATCCATGTACTCAAGCAGTTTCTGCTAAAAAACCATCCGGAAATTCTTATCGTTTCGAACATCGTCGAGGACGGTCAGCCGATTGGCTTGGGCGATGCCGGCAAGTATTGGCACTCGGACCTGTCCTACAAGGAACTGCCGAGCCTCGGTTCGATGCTGCACGCCCAGGAGCTGCCTGACGAAGGTGGTGACACGTTGTTCGCCAATCTGCACGTTGCCTGGGATACGTTGCCGCACGCCCTGCGTGAGGCGGTCGAAGGCCTCTCGGCGGTGCATTCCTACACCTCGCGCTACAGCGACGGCAAAAATGCCGCCAACTGGCGCCCGGCGCTGACGTCGGAGCAGCTTGCACAAGTGGCTGAAGTGACTCACCCGATTGTGCGCACCCATCCAGAAACCGGGCGCAAGGCGTTGTTCGTCAGCGAAGGATTCACCACGCGCATCGTCGGCCTGCCGGAAGACGAAAGTCGCCAGTTGCTGGATCAACTCTATGCCCACAGCGTGCGTCCAGAGCATGTCTATCGGCACCAATGGCAGCCCCATGATCTGGTGTTCTGGGACAACCGCTCGCTGATCCATTTGGCTGCGGGTTGCCCCACTGAACTGCGCCGCAAGCTGTTCCGTACCACGATTCAAGGTGATGCGCCGTTCTGATCGAGGGAGTTGTTTCATGAACGCTGTTTTGCAGGACCACACGGCCAGCGATAGTTTTATCGCACACAAGGTCAATCAGCAGACGGCTGAGCCTTTGTTGCAAGTACAGGGCGTGAGCCTGGAGTACCGCACCCCCGAGCGGGTGGTGCGGGCGACTCATCAAGTGAGTTTTGAAATCGATCCTGCGGATCGCTTCGTGCTGCTGGGGCCCTCGGGCTGCGGCAAATCCACCTTGCTCAAAGCTGTGGCCGGCTTCATTCAGCCCAGTGAAGGGCAGATCCGTCTGGCGGGCGTGCAAATCAAAGAACCTGGCCCGGACCGGATAGTGGTGTTCCAGGAGTTCGATCAGTTGCCTCCCTGGAAAACCGTGATCCAGAACGTGATTTTCCCGTTGGTGGCGTCTCGCACTCTCAAGCATCGCGAGGCCGAAGAGCGTGCGCGTTACTACCTGGACAAAGTCGGCTTGAGCGCGTTTGCCGACGCCTACCCGCACACCTTGTCCGGCGGTATGAAAGCGCGGGTGGCGATTGCTCGCGCCTTGGCCATGCAGCCAAAAATCCTGTTGATGGACGAACCCTTTGCCGCCCTCGATGCACTGACCCGACGCAAGATGCAGGAAGAACTCCTGGCGCTGTGGGACGAGGTGCGTTTCACCTTGTTGTTCCTCACCCACTCCATCGAAGAAGCGCTGGTGGTCGGTAACCGAATTTTGCTGCTTTCGCCCCATCCAGGCCGCGTTCGGGCTGAAATCAACAGCCATCAATACGACCTGAACAGCCTCGGCGGTGCCGGTTTTCAAAACACCGCGCAACGCATTCATCGCCTGTTGTTCGATGAGGGTGGGACCGAACCGGTGGACCGCGAACTGAGCTTCCAGGATGTGCGCATAGCGTACTGACCATGACCCCGACTCCCAGAAAAACGCTAACCCCTGTAGGAGCTGACTTGTCTGCGAAAGGCTGGGGTCGCGGCCGCCCCGGAGGACCTTCATACGGGGATGAATCCAGCCATTTTGCGACTGCTGCGCAGCCGATTCGCAGACAAGTCAGCTCCTACCTGGACATGATCCACCAAGAGAATTCGAGCATGAGCATCCGAGAGGAATACGAAATCACGCTGACGCCTTTTACTCAGGCGGCACTGGCGCGTGATATCCCGCTGACGCAACGTATCTGGCAACTGAGCTGGGTGCGCAAAAGCGTGATCCTGATCGCCCTGGCGGTGATCTGGGAACTGGCTGCGCGTGTGCAAAACAATGACCTGCTGCTGCCGAGTTTTTTGCAGACCGCCGCTGCTTTCTACGACGGCATCATCACCGGTGAGTTGCTGAACAAGGTCTGGATTTCCCTGACCGTGCTGGTCAAGGGCTACCTGATCGGGATCATCCTTGCGTTCGGCTTGACGACGCTGGCGGTATCAACGCAATTGGGCCGCGACCTGCTCAGCACGCTGACCGCGATGCTCAACCCGTTGCCTGCGATTGCCTTGCTGCCGTTGTCGCTGCTGTGGTTTGGCCTAGGCGAGAACAGCCTGATTTTCGTGCTGGTGCATTCGGTGCTGTGGGCGCTGGCACTGAATACGTATGCGGGCTTTCTCGGTGTCTCGGAAACCCAGCGCATGGCCGGGCGTAACTATGGCCTCAAGGGGCTGCGCTTCGTCTGGTTCATTCTGATCCCTGCCGCGCTGCCATCGATTCTGGCCGGGCTGAAAATTGGCTGGGCCTTCGCCTGGCGCACGTTGATCGCCGCAGAGCTGGTGTTTGGTGCGTCGTCGGGTAAAGGCGGGTTGGGTTGGTACATCTTTCAGAATCGCAACGAGCTGTATACCGACAAAGTATTCGCCGGGTTGGCCGCCGTTATTTTGATCGGCTTGCTGGTGGAAAACCTGCTGTTCAACAACATCGAACGCCTGACCGTAAAACGCTGGGGCATGCAGCGCTGACAACACGCGTAACCTTCTTATCTGCATTGCGAGGATCACATGGCCACTTCTTTCAAGCGTCCGGCGCTGACAGCACTTGCGACGGCATTCGGTTTATTCGGGGCACTCCTGAGCAGCGGCGTGCAAGCAGAAGGCAAGATCAGCATCGCCCAACAATTCGGTATCGGTTACCTGATTCTCGACGTGGTGCGCGATCAGCAATTGATCGAGAAACACGGTAAACAGCAGGGCCTGGACATCAAGGTCGACTGGAACAGCATCTCGGGATCTACGGCCATGAACGAAGCATTGCTGGCCGGTGCGCTGGATGTGGTCTCGGCCGGGGTTCCTCCGATGTTGACCCTCTGGGATCGCACCAAGGGCAAACAGAACGTCAAGGCCATCGCTTCGCTGGGTTCGATGCCTAACTACCTGCTTAGCAACAACCCGGACGTGAAGAGCTTGAAAGACTTCACTGACAAGGACCGTATCGCCGTGCCTGCCGCAGGTGTCGGCTTCCAGTCACGCACGTTGCAGATCGAAACGGCCAAACAGTTTGGCGATGCCGACTTCAAACGCTTCGATACGATCTCCGTCAGCCTGCCGCACCCGGATGCTACCTCGGCGTTGATCGCCGGCGGGTCTGAAATCAGTTCACACTTTTCCAGCCCGCCGTTCCAGTATCAGGAGCTGGAAAACCCGAAGGTGCATAAGGTGCTCAGCTCCTATGACGTGCTCGGCGGTCAGGCCACGTTCAACGTGCTCTACACCACTGAAAAATTTCACGACGAAAACCCCAAGACCTACAAAGCGTTCTATGACGCCCTGGCTGAAGCCGAGCACATCATCAAGGCCGACAAGCCTGCCGCTGCTCAGACCTACATTCGTGTGGAGCAATCGAAATTGCCATTGGCCTTCGTCGAAAAAATCGTCGCCGACCCGGAAATCGATTTCACCATCACCCCTCAGCGCACCTTCATCTACGCCAGCAAATTGCAGGAATTGGGCGTGCTGAAAAACAAGGCTGACAGCTGGAAAGACTTCTTCTTCGAAGAAGCACATGGCGCGCCGGGAAGCTGATTTCTACTCATAGATGGTGGCTGCGATCTTTTAGGATCGGTACTACAGACAGTTTTTTTGTTTTCCACTAATTTCTGCTACTTCGAGTCAGTTGCCGATTTTCGGGCGCGCGGGGGCAGCATGTTTTACATGAACCGATGTTTGTATTCAGGGCTGCTGATCTGCGCCCTGTTAATGGCGCCATGGGCCGCCGCCGATACCTGGTTGGAAAACGACTATTGGCGAATAGAGATAGACCCGGCAACACTGGCGATTCGTGCCATTCCTGCCCGGGGTGCAGCAGTGCAAGCCTCCGCCGGAGTGGTTGCGCATCGGGTCAGCGCTCTGGATAAGCATGCGGAGCGCATCAACTGGCTGTGGGATGACGGTGCCTGGCAGCTCAGCGCAACGCTGGATCAGCGTGAACTCTCTCTGACTATTCAAGCCCGAGACCCCGGTGAGCTGGTTTTTCTCCGGCAACCCGGTCATGCGATGGGGAAGGGCTTGATATGGCCGCTTGCTGAAGGGCGTTACGTCCCGGCAGGTGATCCAGTGTGGCAGCGGTTCCTGCTGGATCAGGGCGAATTCAATACCACTCAGGACCTCAGCTTGCCGCTGTGGGGTATCGATCATGGCGGTTTCACCCTGAACTGGCTGATGACGAATCCCTACAATAACCGCCTGACATTGAGCGCCGAAGGCCTGGGGTTGGCGATTGCGGCCAGTCATGAATTCACCTCGCTGGCCCCGTTGACGCCGCTGACCTTTAGCCTCTATTTGGGCGAGGCCGACCCGCTGGCTGGCGCCAAACGCTATCGACAGGGGCTGATTCAAGCTGGACGCTATGAAACCTTCAGCGACAAACTGCGGAAGACCCCAGAAGCCGCGAAGTTGCTGGGAGCCAGTCACATCTATTTATGGGGCAATGATTTACTCGGGCCGGATGATGTACGCAGTTGGCCGCGCTTGCTTGAACTACTGCGCGGCAAAGGAACATTGGCTACAGCGTTGCGCGGTTATCTTGATGCTGCAGCCACGCAGATGCTGGAAATCGCCCAGCCCCCGCTTAGCCGTTACCAACAGGCCACCCTGTTGAGCGGCCTTAATCAAGCCCTGAACACCAAAGCGCGAGAAAGTTGGCAGGGGGCGGCCAGACCGGATATGCAGGCGTTGGCCAATCGCTACGGCGAACTGCGCGAGGAGTTCGCGAAGGCTTTCGTCACGGCGCTGACACCGCAGCCTGAGCGGTGGGGCAGCATCATGTCCGAGACGACGATCAAGCAACTCCAGGCCGCCAAGCTGACGCGTTTGTGGCTGGGAGTGGCCGAAGGTTGGGAAGGCGGCCTGTGGCATCCCGAGGCGATACGCGCCGGCGTACAGGCTGGCTATCTGATGGCCCCATACGACTCTTATCAAACGGCATTGTCGTCGACGGAAAACCCGGACTGGACTACCGCGCATCTGGGAAACGACGCCTATCGCGATTGCGCCATATTATTGAAGCGCGGCGAGTTCAAGAGTGGGTTCCAGCAGTCAGGACATTACACCGACCCGCGCTGCGTGCGGCCTTTACTTGAGGCTCGAATAAAGGCGATTCAGGCTAAAGCCGGGTTCAACAGTTGGTTCCTCGATGCCTACGCGACCAGCATGTTGTTCGACAGCTATCGTCCTGACGCCAGCATGACCCAAGCGCAAAATGCCGCTGGCAATATTGATGCCTCACGCTGGATCGCTGAAACCTTGAAGCTGGTCGCAGGCTCTGAAGACGGAAATGCTGTCACCGCCCAAGGCATCCTGTTCGCTCATGGTATGCAGACGCCGGTTATTGGTTGGGGCGATCCGGACCTCAGCAAAAACAAACAGTCACCGTACTATCTGGGTGACTGGTACCCACCAGAACAGCCGAGCGTATTCTTCAAGCAGGTTCCGATCAAAGAACCCTATCGAACCGTCCATTTCGATCCCGCTACGAGGCTCCCCCTGTATCAGGCCGTGTTCCATGGCTCGGTGATCACCACTCATCACTGGCTGTTCGACAACGTCAAGCTGAGTAACGTGAGAGCGGAGAACGAGTTGATACAACTGCTCTACAACGTGCCGCCGCTTTACCACCTGAGTGCTGACACGCTGAAGCATCGGTTGCCGCTGATTGAGCGCCAGAACGCTTTTTTCCAACCTTTGCACCAACGTTTGGGGACTCAGTCTTTGACGGAATTCCGCTGGCTGACGCCCGATCGGCAAGTTCAGCAGACCACGTTTACCGATGGCACGCGATTGGTGGCCAACTTTGATCGCCAGGTGCGGGAGGTCGTCGGCAAGCGCTTTGCCGGGCAGTCTATTACAGCGTTTGAGGCGGACGGGCAGGTGACGGAATATATTGCCGACCAAAATCTCTGTGGGAAGTCCTTCAAGCCTTGCGCCACACACTCGCCAGCCACGGCTGTTTCTCGCGGGGCAGTCCTTCGGGGCGGTAATAGTGTTCAAGCTCGGTGAAGCCCGCGTCATTGAGCAGTTCGCGCCAGGCTTCCAGGTCGTGATAGGAGCCATAACGGCTGCCGTTCCAGCCTTCCTGATTTTCGCCCCTTGGATTGGAGCTGAACAGCACGCCGCCCGGCTTCAGCGTTGCGTGCAGTTCGCGCAGGACCCGTGGCAGTTCCTGGCGGGGGACGTGGAACAACACTGCGTTGGCGAAGATGCCGTCGAAGCGCTCGGCCGGTAGATCGAGTTCGAGAAAGTTCTGCTGCAAGACTTCACAGCCGGTCTCGGCACGGGCCATGTCGGCGAAACGCTCGGCGCCGTCCAGACCCACCGCACTATGACCCATGGCGCTGAAGGTCTTCAGATCGCGTCCCGGCCCGCAGCCAAAATCCAGAATATGCCACGGCGCCTCGCCTTCGATATGTCGCAGCAGCGCGGCTATGTTCTGGCTGACGTCGTGGTCACGGGTGCCTTCGCGGAAGTCGTCAGCCACTTCGTTGTAGTGGCCGACGGTGGTGGTGGTGATTTTGGCGAGGTCCTGCGGGGCGAGTTTCATTGCGGGTCTGTCTGGGCGTGGGTAAGTGATGAATATACCCCCGCCCAGCCGTTGTTCAATCACTCAACGCTTGTTCAGCACCTGAGCCAGTCGATCACCGCCAAACTGAATCACTGCGACCAGCACCACTAACAAGGCAATCACAGTGAGCATCACCTGGCTGTCGAAGCGCTGATAACCGTAGCGGTAGGCGATGTCACCCAATCCACCTGCGCCGATAGCCCCGGCCATGGCCGACGAGTTGATCATCGTCACCAGTGTAATGGTGAAGCCGCCGACGATACCCGGCAACGCTTCGGGCAGCAGCACATGCCAGATGATGTGCCATCGGCGGCAGCCCATGGCTTGCGCGGCTTCGATCAGGCCATGGTCGACCTCTCGCAGGCTGACTTCAGCGATGCGCGCAAAAAACGGCGTCGCTGCGATGGTCAGCGGCACCACGGCCGCCCAGACGCCGTAGGTGGTGCCGACGATCAGCCGGGTGAACGGAATCAGCGCGACCATCAGGATCAGGAACGGAATCGAGCGGAACAGATTTACGAAGGCGCCCAGCACGCGATTCAGAGTGGGCGCTTCGTAGATTCCGCCTTTGGCGCTGGTGACCAGAATCACTGCCAGCGGAATGCCCAGCAGCAGGGCAATCAATGACGATACACCGACCATCAAAAACGTATCGATGACACCTTGAAGCAGTCGATCAAACCACATAACCCAATACCTCCGCGCGTTGCGCCAGTGTGCGGGCGCGATTGAGTAATTCGTCCAAGTCATGTGGCGAGTGGGCGACCTCGATCACCAGATGCCCCAGTGCGCGGCCCTGAATGCGCTCAACCCCACCCTGCAACAAGCTGATGCGCCCGCCAAGGGAATTGAACAGCGCGGCCAGGTCCGGCTCTTCGCCGCCAACGCCAGTGAAATGCACGTCCAGTACCACCGCAGCCGTGGGGTGCTGTGGCTCGGGGTTCAAGCGCGCTTGCACATCCTCGGGGAGCCCGTGTTGCAGCGGCGCCAGCAAGGTTTTGCTGACGTCGTGCCGAGGGTTGCCGAACACCTGCCACACAGGGCCGTGCTCGACGATTTGACCGTGTTCAAGCACCACCACCCGGTCGCAGATATCGCGGATGACCGCCATTTCATGGGTGATCAAAATGATGGTCAGGCCCAGCCGTTTATTGATCTCGCGTAGCAGACCGAGAATCGATTGCGTGGTCTCCGGGTCCAGCGCCGAGGTGGCTTCATCGCACAGCAGAATCGCCGGATCATGGACCAGGGCGCGGGCAATCCCCACGCGCTGTTTCTGTCCGCCCGACAGCTGTGCCGGGTAGGCCTTGTGCTTGTCTTGCAAACCGACCAGTTCCAGCAGTTCGGCGACTTTGCGCTGGCGCTGTTCACGAGGCACGCCAGCGACTTTGAGCGGCAGTTCGACGTTCTGCCACACGGTCTTGGCCGACATCAGGTTGAAGTGCTGAAAGATCATCCCGATGCGTCGCCGCAGCTGCACCAGATGGTCTTCGTCGAACTCGCTGATGTCCACCTGATCGATCAGCACCCGACCGCTGCTCGGGCGCTCCAGGCGGTTGATGGTCCGAATCAATGAAGACTTGCCCGCGCCGCTACGGCCGATGATGCCGAACACCTCACCGCGTTGAATCGCCAGGTCGATGTTCTGCAGTGCATCCACCGGCCCGTGCTGGCTGTCATAGGTTTTGCCCAGGTTGATAAAACGCACATGGGCCCGATTCAAGTCCGGGTGCAGCTCCGAGGGCTGCTCGGCCCTGGGCGATTCATGCTGTAACTGGCGTTGGGCGGTCGCGTTCATGTTCAGCCTTCCCAGCCGGCTTGATAGAGTTTGCCATGGGCTTTATCCAGGGCGGCGCGAACAACGGGCGAGTGCTGGTAGATGTCGACGAACTTGGCCAGACGCGGGTCATTTTTGTTCTCGGGCTTGATCACGAACTGGATCACGTATTCCTTATGATCCAGACCGTCGAACAGCAACGCGGAACCGGCATCGAAGGTTTTCGACAGGCGAATGTAGGCCGGGTAGCCCTGCACCAGATCAGCGTCATCGTAGGCGCGCACCAGTTGCACAGCCTCGACCTGAATCAGTTTGATTTTTTTCGGGTTGGCAACGATGTCTTCTTCGGTGGCCTTGTAGCCGACGCCAGGTTTGAGGGTGATCAGCCCGGCTTTGGCCAGCAGTTGCAGGCCGCGTCCGCTGTTGATCGGGTCGTTGGCGATGGCCACGGTGGCGCCAGTCGGCAGCTCATCGAGGCTTTTGTACTTCTTCGAATACAGCCCGACGTTGTTGATGATCCCGGACGCGTAAGGCACCAGATGGAAGCCCGCTGCGGCATTGGCATTTTCCAGGAACGGGACGTGCTGGAAGTAATTCACGTCGATATCGCCTGCCGCGAGGCTGACGTTCGGGGCGATCCAGTCGCTGAACTCCACCAGTTCGACCTTCAGGCCTTGCTTGCCGGCTTCTGCGACGGCCGCTTCCAGCGGGATGGCAAAGGCGGCGGTAGTGCCGACTTTGAGCGGTTTATCGTCGGCGTGGGCGTTGAGAGTGAAGAGCGCGAGGGCCAGGGTGATTATTGTTTTGGTCATGGCTGAAATCCTGGGCGTAATAAGGGCTGGAGTTGATGTTGTCTGACCGTGCGCAACAGTTGCATTGTTATTTCCCCGCATGTCGATACCCCGTTCCCGCATGCGACGCAGGTAAACGTGGGCCCTCGCGAAACAGCTTCTCGCGCAGGGTGCCGCTGCCATAAGCGGTTTTGTAAGAACCACGGCGTTGCAGTTCCGGAATCACCACATCGATGAAATCCGCATAGCTTTCCGGGGTCACGGTGCGGGTCAGGTTGAAGCCGTCGAGACCGGTTTCGGCGATCCAGTATTCCAGTTCGTCAGCCACCTGTTCCGGCGAGCCGACCAGGGTGAAGTAGCGCCCGCCCAGCGCGTGTTGATCGAGCAGTTTGCGGCGGGTCCAATCATTGTTTTTCAGGCTCTTGGTCGCCGACTGGATCGCGTTGCTTTTCACGTACTGGATCGGCTCGTCCAGTGTGTATTCCGCGAAGTCGATCCCGGTAGAGGCCGCAAAATGCGCAACGCCTGCTTCGGCGCTGGCGTATTCCAGATACTCCCGATGCTTGGCGCGGGCCAGTTCCTCGGTGGCGCCGACGATCACATTCAAGCCCATGAACACCTTGATGTCCTCGGGGTTACGCCCGGCGGCTTTGGCGCTGGCGCGAACCTTGTCCACTTGCTCGCGGGTCGCGACCTTGTTTTGTCCGCTGATAAAAACGCACTCGGCATGGCGCCCGGCGAACTGCAAACCGCGATCAGAAGTGCCTGCCTGAAACAACACCGGGGTGCGCTGCGGTGACGGTTCGCAAAGGTGATAACCCTCGACCTGGTAGAACTCGCCTTTGTGCCGAACCTTGTGCACTTTTTCGGGCTGGGCATAGATCCGTTGCTGGCGATCATTGATCACCGCGTCATCTTCCCAGCTGCCTTCCCAGAGTTTGTACAGCACCTCCAGGTATTCATCGGCCTGATCATAACGACGGTCGTGTTCGACCTGTTCGCTCAGGCCAATGGCCTTGGCTGCACTGTCCAGATAACCGGTAACAATGTTCCAGCCCACGCGGCCACGGCTCAGGTGGTCGAGGGTCGACATGCGTCGGGCAAACAGATACGGCGCTTCATACGTGAGGTTGGCGGTCAGGCCGAACCCCAGATTTTTCGTGACCGCCGCCATGGCCGACAGCAGCATAAGCGGGTCATTGACCGGCAACTGGATCGACTCTTTAAGCGTTACATCCACCGAGCTCTGGTACACGTCGTACACACCGGTGATATCGGCTATGAACAAGCCATCGAACAGGCCGCGCTCCAGCAGTTGCGCCAGCTCAGTCCAGTATTCGAGAGTCTTGTACTCGGTGGAGTTGTCCCTGGGATGCGTCCAAAGGCCATGGTTGATATGGCCAATGCAGTTCATGTTGAACGCATTGAGGAGGATTTTTTTCTTGGTCATCAGAGGGTCCCCCGCAGTGGCGGGTTTGTATCATTGAGGTAGTAATTGCCGATGGCGTGATATTTCCAGCGCACCGGGTCGTGCAGGGTGTGCACGCGGGCGTTGCGCCAGTGACGGTCTAGGCCATGCTCGGCCAATGTGGCTTGACTGCCCGCCAGCTCGAATAAGGTGCTGCCCGCTGCGAGAGAGATTTCGGTACTGATGGCGCGTGCTTCGGCCACCGCAATGGACGCGGCGGCGACGTTTTCAGCGGTGCTGTCGGCTTGGGCGCGATCAAGAAACTCACCGGCGCGTTCCAGCAGCGCTTCGGCCGCGTGCAGGCGAACGCCAAGCTTGCCGAAGCTGTGCAGGGTCAATGGATCGTCCACGGCTTTTTCGATACCGGAATCAATCCATGGCCGGGTGCGAGTGCGGACGAAGTGCAAGGCGTCCTCATAGGCCGCGCGGGCGATGCCGGTGTCGATGGCCGCATGAAGAATCTGTGCCAGCGGGCCTACGGTAGTTGGGCGTTCGAAGGCAGTTTGAAACGGCACCACGTCATCGGCGCTGACAAACACGTTATCGAACACCACAGAGCCGCTGCCGGTGGTGCGCTGGCCGAAGCCGCTCCAGTCATCGATCACCGTCAGGCCCGCAGCGTCACGCGGGACGAAGGCCAGTTGTTGCACACCCTGTTCGTCCACCACCGAGGTCGGTATGCGCTGCGCATACAAGGCGCCGGTCGCGTAAAACTTGCGGCCGTTGATGCGATAGCCATCACCGTCCTGGGTCAGGCGCGTAGTGCGGTCGTGAGCGGTTCTGGTGCCCAACTCGGCCAATGCGTTACCGAAGCGTTGCCCGGCTAGTACTTCCGCGTACAGGCGTTTTTGCTGTTGAGCGCTGCCATTCACGCGCAGCACCTCAAGGGCATAGAAATGGTTCTGAGGAATCTGTCCGAGGGACGAGTCAGCCTCGGCGATCAGTTGTGTGACCTTGGCCAGGGTGACGATGGAAACGCCCGCACCGCCGAAAGCTTTTGGCACGCTGATGCCCCACAGACCGGAGCGGGAAAACAGTTCCAGTTCTTCGTGTGGCAAGCGGCGTTCACGGTCACGCAGGGCGCTGTCGCGCTTAAAATGTTCAGCCAGATCGGCGGCCATGTTCAAGGCTTGGGCGTCGCTGTCGATCACTGCCGCCGTTTGCGGCAGGTGAGATATAAGGCTCATACGTTCTCCAGTGCTCTGGTCAGATCCAGGAATGCCGGGCCGGCACTGTGCCGTTCAGGTGGTAAGCGCCGACGGCGTGGTATTTCCAGCGCACCGGGTCGTGGAGCGTGTGAACGCGAGCGTTGCGCCAATGGCGGTCGAGGTTGAACTCGGCCAGAGTGGCGCGACTGCCTGCCAGCTCGAACAGCTTTTCGCTGGCGAGCAGGGAGATTTCAGTGGTCAGGACCTTGGCTTCTGCAACGGCAATCGAGGCGCGAGCGGCAGAGGCTACGTCCACGGGCGCGGCGTTGACCTCATCCAGCACCTGACCCGCTTTGCGCAGTAATGCTTCGGCGGCGTGCAGTTCGAGTTTCAGTTTGCCGATGTCGGCGATCACGTACAGATC
>NZ_JASJVE010000027.1:0-60670 GCF_036346185.1 Pseudomonas sp. 10C3
CCCGCTTTGCGCAGTAATGCTTCGGCGGCGTGCAGTTCGAGTTTCAGTTTGCCGATGTCGGCGATCACGTACAGATCGTCGCTGGCCCGTTCGACGTTGGCATCGATCCATGGGCGCGAGCGCTCGCGGACAAAACGAATGCTGTCGTCGATGGCTTCGCGAGCGATCCCGACATCGATGGCCGCCTGGATCAATTGCGACACGGCGCCCTGAATGTTCGGCGTATGCGCCAGGCGCCAGTTCTCGATGATGTGCTCGGCTTCCACCGGCACGTTATTGAGCAGCACCGTACCGCTGGCGGTGGTGCGTTGGCCAAAGCCGGACCAGTCATCGACAATGCGCAAACCCGGTGTGCCACGCGGGACGAATACCAGCACTTGTCGACCGTCATCGTTCAGTGCTTTGACTGCCACCCAATGCGCGAACAGCGCCCCGGTGGAATAGAACTTCTGGCCGTTGAGGACAAACCCGTCGCCCTTGGCGGTGATTCTAGCTTTGATATCCAGGGTGTTTTTGGTGCCGCGTTCAGGCCCGGCATTGCCGATGCGCCAGCCGTTCAGCACGCTTTGAAACACCTGTTTTTTTTGTGTTTCGTTGGCGCTGCCCAACAACGAATTGAGGATGCCCACCTGATTCTGCGGGATCTGCCCCAACGCAGGGTCGGCGGCGGAAATGATCTTGAACACCTCCGCCAGGGTCACGAATGAAACCTGCGGGCCGCCGTATTCCCGGGGGATGGAAATGCTCCCCAGCCCGCTACGGGTGAAGTGTTCTATTTGGGCCCACGGCAGTTTGCGCTGACGATCACGCTGTGCCGCCTGCAAGCGCGCGAGCTGCGCCAATTCATGGGCAGCGGCGATGGCTTGGGCGTCGTTACTCAGGACCTTCGCTGGCAATAGCAGCGGGGCGATGTCCAGATCGCTCTGGAGAGGTGTAGCCACGAGATCCGACATCAGCGCCGCTCCGTGGCGGTACGCAATGCCCTGGCGATCTGCACGGGGGTAATTGTGAAAGTGACCATTCCAAACCTCACATCGACATAAGCCGCGTCTCTGCGGCGAAAACAAACTGACGGTGGTCCGGTGGTCCGGTATATATACCCTAAGCGTGTATAAAAATTAAATAAACTTACTTTTTGGAATAAGCATAGACGGGAGAGCTGCAGATCGTGATTTAAAGCTCCGTGGTGTATTAATCAGCGACGCCACTGACGTTAAGTGCGCGTGGTGGTGCCCAGCGTGACGTGTTGCCCACTCGGTCGATAATGCAGTAAGTCACTTCCAGCTGATGGTCTTCGCCTCCTTCCAGAATCAATGCCGGCGGAATATTCAATGTAATGGGCTTGCCCACATCGCTGGCATCGATGGCTGGCAGATCCATGCGCACATCCCCCCAGCGCAGGGTGATTTCATCTTTGGCGGCCATGTTTTGGTACGCCTCAATGGTCAGCTCAACACCCCTTCTCCGCTGTTTTGCGGTGAGCCCGTGGCGCAGCAGGGCGTCGGGTACAGCCAAGGGCGCGAGGCTCTGGTTTTCTTCTGGGCTCAACGGGTTGGGGTGACCACCAGGACAATCGAGTTTTACCCATACATCTATGCTCGCGGAGAGCGACGGCGTACTGCCGATTTTTTGGATCTGGTACCAGATTTTGACCTTGCCGCTCTGTAAAAAACTTTCCGGGACACGCAGTGCCAGGGTCTCGCCGATATCTGCGGTCGTCAGCAGCTTTGATGCAACGTAACGGCCACCCCAGAACAGTTCGATCAGGTCGCCCTCGTCCATGGCCGCATAAGGCTTGATAGTGACCCGCAGATGCGCGGCGGCACTCACGCCAATACCGTGCTTGTTTGCTTGGGGCAAATAAGGGGCATGCAGTTTGATCTGATGGGACGTTTGGGTCGCACAAGCCATGTTGAATACTCCTCGTGATCAGCGGCTAACACGCGGCGCCGCGGATACCTCTATGAATGGATATCAATGAATCGTGATAGCCAGCTAAGAGAGGATGGGAACGAGTGTCAAGGCAGTGCGAGCGTGAAACGCGAGCTTCGGATGGAATCAGACAGTTCCTACATTTGTACGGCTTGTGGGTTACTTGGGTCTCAGTACTGCGTCCTACTCAGCAACCCCAAGAAATGTCAGGCGCGAAAAAAAACAGCGCCGGGTGAGCGCTGTTTTTTGTTATCTGCAGGGTTGATCAGTGCCTGCTTCGTTCCAGAAACTGGCGAGTCCGCTCTTCCTTAGGGTTGGCAAACAGCGCCTTGGCGTCGCCTTGTTCAACGATCACGCCCTTGTCGATAAAGATCACCCGGTTGGCGACATCCCGGGCAAAACTCATCTCGTGAGTCACGATGACCATGGTGCGTTTCTCTTCCGCCAGGGCGCGGATGGTCGTCAATACTTCACCCACCAACTCCGGGTCCAGCGCTGAGGTGGGCTCATCGAACAGAATGACCTCGGGCTCCATGGCCAAGGCGCGGGCAATCGCTACCCGCTGTTGCTGGCCGCCGGACAGTCGCCGTGGGTACGCGTCTTCCTTGCCGGCCAGGCCGACCTTGGCCAGCAGCTTACGCGCCAGCGCCTCGGCTTGCGGGCGGGGCATTTTTTTTACCACCAGCGGGCCTTCCATCACGTTTTCCAGCGCGGTGCGATGGGGGAACAGGTTGAAGTTCTGAAAGACGAAACCCACGTGCTGGCGCAGTTGTCGAATCAAGCCTTGCTGCTGACTCAGCGGGCGACTGCCATCGATCTCGATGTCACCGACGATGATCTTGCCGCTGGTGGGTTCTTCGAGAAAATTGAGGCAACGCAACAGGGTGGTTTTACCGGAACCGCTGGGTCCGATGATGGCCACAACCTCGCCAGCTTCGACGGTCAAATCGATGCCGTTGAGTACCGTCTGCCCTTTGAATTTCTTGGTCAGTTTTTCAACCACGATCATGCTTCAAGACTCCTGATCATGTCGGTTGACCCTCGCTTCCAGGCGGTGCTGCAGGTGCGCGAGCAGGCTGGCAAGGATCCAGTAGATCAGTGCGGCGGCAAGGTACATGGTGAAAATTTCGAAGGTCCGCGCAGTGATCAACTGTGCCTGACGGAACAGCTCGGGCACCTGAATGGTTGCCGCCAACGCGGTGTCCTTGACCAGTGAAATGAAGCTGTTGCCCAGCGGCGGCAAAGCGGTTCTCGCGGCTTGCGGAAGAATCGCCCGGCGCATGGTTTGCGCACGGGTCATGCCGATGCTGGCCGCAGCTTCCCATTGTCCGCGATCCACTGCGCCAATGGCTGAACGCAGAATTTCGCAGGCATAAGCGCCCATGTTCAGGGAAAAACCGATCAGCGCTGCGGGCAGCGGGTCCAGTTCTATCCCCAGTTGTGGCAGGCCGTAATAGATCATGAACAACTGGACGAGCAAGGGTGTGCCGCGAAAGAACGACACATACACCCGTGCAATTCCGCTCAGCAGCTTGAGGTGCGATAAACGCATCAATGCCAGGCCGAAGCCCAGCAGCAAGCCGAAGAACATCCCGCCCAGACTGAGGATGACCGTGAAATATGCGCCCTTGAGCAGAAAGGGCGCGGAGTCCAGCGCTAGCTTCAGACTCTCTTCAATCATTGGGTCACGTCAGAGCCAAAGTACTTCTGCGACAACTTGGCGAGGGTCCCGTCGGCACGCAGTTTGTCGATGGCTTTGTTGATGGCGGCGACCAACTCGGGCTCGCCTTTGCGTATCGCGATACCGGATTCCTGGCGGGAAAACGGCGCGCCGGACACGGCTAGCTTGTCATTGGTTTTTTTGACCATTTCGAATGCGGCCAGACGGTCAACGAGGATCGCGTCAGTGCGGCCGGCGATCAGGTCCTGGAATTTGGTAGGGTCATCGTCATAGGTTTTGACGATGGCTTTAGGCACGTTTTCCTTGAGCCATTGTTCATAGTTGGTGCCCAGGCCGACGCCGACTTTTTTGTCTGCAAGGGAGTCAGGTGTCGGGAACTTGCCTGCGTCCTTCTTCTGGGTCAGCGCTTGAATCCCGGAGATTGTGTAGGGCTCGGAAAAGTCGTACTTCTTCTTGCGCTCTTCGGAGATGGTCACCTGATTGATCACCACATCAAGGCGTTTGGATTCCAGCGCCGCGAGGATGCCATCCCATTTGGTCGGTTGCAGTTTGGCTTTCACCCCCAGCTCTTTGGCGAGGGCTTGGGAGAACTCGACTTCAAAGCCGTTGAGGTCGCCTTTCTCGTCCACGAAGCTGAACGGCGGATACGTGCCTTCAAGGCCGACATTGATCGTGCCGCTGTCCTTGATTTTTTGCAGCTGGTCCCCGGCGACGGCTTGCCCGATCAGGCTGGAGCCGAGCACAAGGCTCAATGTGGAAAGAAGAAATGTCCGGCGGATGGCAGCAATGTTCATGACGAGCCCCTTATGGTGTTTTGAGCGACAGGCAAGAATCAGACCCAATGAACGCTACTGCGGCCTTGAAACTTAATCCAGTTATTTCAGGCGACTTTATTCCCTTAGTGAGCCTTCACAGGGCGTGGCTAATCCTGCACGCCGTGTGACTATAGGGGCTGCTGCATATGAATTAAAATAATTAAAAATAATTTATATATTTCTAATTGGAATATGGAGGCTGGCTGGAAAATCAGCCCGAAAAGGCGCCGGGATAAGCGAACAAGGCCGGCGCGCCGCCCGTGTGCAGGAAGATGATCGGACCCTCATTGAAGCGCTGGCGACCGATGCCGTCGAGCAGCCCAGACATGGCTTTGCCGGTGTACACAGGATCGAGCAACAGGCCTTCCTGGCTGGCGACCAGCTTGATTGTGGCCAGGGTGCCCGCGTTGGGTGCGCCGTAACCGGGTGCGAAATATTCATCCCACAGGTCGATCTTGAAGCTGCTCGGCAGATTGATGCCCAGTAACTCTGCAGTTCTCTGTGCCAGTCCTTCGACTTTCGGCCGCTGGGCTTCTTCGCTACGTGACACGGTAACGCCCACCACAGGCAACCGGGGCAACGCTTCGCTGAGTCCCAAGGCCAGGCCGCTTTGCGTGCCAGCACTGCCAGACGCGAGGACCACGGCGGCAAATGTCAGCCCGGTCTGCTCGATTTGTTCGGCCAACTCCAGCCCTGCGCGCACATACCCCAGCGCGCCCAACGCGTTGGAGCCACCAATCGGCACCGAATAAGGCTTTTTGCCGCCAGCCCGCAGACGGGCGGCGAGGGCATGCAGTTGCTCATCGGCGTTATCCAGGTTCTCGACCAGCTCGACCTTGGCGTCGAACAGGTCCAGTAACAGGCGGTTGCCATTGCTCAAGTAGCTGGTGTCGGTGCTGGCGATGGGGTTTTCCAGCAGCGCGACGCAACCCAGGCCCAGACGTGCAGCCAGCGCGGCCGTCTGGCGCACGTGGTTGGACTGGATTCCTCCGGCGGTAATCAACGTGTCGGCACCTTGGGCCAACGCGTCGGCAGCCAGGTATTCGAGCTTGCGCACCTTGTTGCCGCCCAGTGCCAGTGTGGTGGTGTCATCGCGTTTGACATAAATATCCCGGCCGGTCCAGGCAGACAGACGCTCCAGTTTTTCCAGTGGAGTGGGGGCGCCGAGCAATTTCAGGCGGTTAAAACGAGCGAGCTGTTGTTTGATCATGGTGGTCAATTGGCCGGGAAGTGAGTCGATGGACTATAGGCAACCGACTGAGCCCTGTGCAACATTTGCAGGAATGGACGGTGTTCGGCAAAGGCCCTACGGAAATTGTTAATTTTTCGTCGCAAAAGTTTGCCGTAGAGTGGGAGCATCAGCGGCCGTTATCGTGCGACCGTGAACGTGGCTCTTTTACCTTGAATGCAGAAGGAGTGGTGAGCGTGAGCGATATTCCAGAGGCATCGGCCGACAGCCGTACCGATAACTGGCAGTTGCAGCAAATCGTCAACCAATTGCGTGCGGCGCGTGATGACTGGCGCACGCGTAATGGGCGTGTGAGTGGTGAGCATGGCGGTCGTGAGCTGCCTTCACGAGCGGCCATGCGCGACATTCTCGAAGCACTGTGTGGGGCGTTGTTCCCGATGCGCCTGGGGCCGGTGGACTTGCGCGAAGAGAGCGAGGACTTCTACGTCGGCCATACCCTCGACGTGTCCCTCAATGCGTTGTTGGCGCAGGCTCGCCTGGAACTGCGCTATGTGGCGCGTCAACATGGCAAGAACGTCGCCGCTGCCGACACGCACGCGGTGCAGCTGATTCAGGATTTCGCCAGCGCCTTGCCGGTGATTCGCCGTTTGCTGGACACCGACGTGCTGGCGGCCTACCACGGCGACCCGGCTGCGCGCAGCGTCGACGAAGTGTTGCTGTGCTATCCGGGCATTCTGGCGGTCATTCATCACCGCTTGGCGCACCACCTGTACCGCGCCGGCCTGCCGTTGCTGGCACGGATCAGTTCGGAGATTGCACACTCGGCCACCGGCATCGACATCCACCCCGGCGCGCAGATTGGCCAGAGCTTCTTTATCGATCACGGGACAGGTGTGGTCATCGGTGAAACCGCGATCATCGGCGAACGTGTGCGCATCTATCAGGCTGTGACTCTGGGCGCGAAACGCTTCCCGGCGGACGAAGACGGTCAATTGCAAAAAGGCCACGCCCGTCATCCGATAGTCGAAGACGACGTGGTGATCTATGCCGGTGCGACCATTCTTGGGCGCATCACCATCGGCGAAGGTTCGACCATTGGCGGCAACGTCTGGCTGACCCGCAGCGTACCGGCTGGCTGCAACCTGACCCAGGCTAACCTGTTGCAGCAGGATGATGGGTGTCAGAAGTAGGGCGCTGAGTCGCCTGACACCTCATTCTCATGAATGAATTCGTTCCCACAGAGATTGCTTTTCTGTGGGAACGATTAGTGCTCTCCATGCGTCACACCTCCATACCAAGCGAGCGACAACCCGCCTGCGATTAGTCCTCGCGGGGCCATTTATGTTTAACTTGACCGTTCGTTCAAGTTAAATTCGGTGGTTCGCTGCCCGCTCACAACAGGAGGCTTACCCCTTGAGTTCGTTTTTCCCGGTTACTTCCCTCTTCCATGAGGCGCAGTCCCTATGAGTGCGCCTACCCCGCAGGTCAGCAGCCAAGTTCGGATGAATCCGCCGGTTTTTTATTTTGCGGCGGGTTTCATTTTGCTGTTCGGGCTGCTGGTGATTGTCTTTCCGCAACGCTCCGGCGAGTGGTTACTGGCGGCGCAAAACTGGGCGGCCAACACGGTCGGCTGGTATTACATGCTGGCGATGACCCTGTATCTGGTCTTCGTGGTGGTCACCGCCTTGTCTGGCTACGGCAAGATCAAGCTCGGTGCCGACCACGACGAACCCGAGTTCAGTTATTTGTCCTGGGCCGGCATGTTGTTCGCTGCCGGGATCAGCATCACCCTGTTCTTTTTCTGCGTTTCCGAGCCGCTCACCCACATGCTGCAACCGCCACAGGGCGAGGGCGGTACCACCGAGTCGGCGCGACAGGCCATGCAGCTGCTGTTTCTGCATTGGGGTTTGCATGGTTGGGGTGTGTTCGCGTTTGTCGGCATGGCGTTGGCGTATTTCGCCTATCGGCATAACCTGCCGCTGGCCTTGCGCTCGGCGTTGTACCCGCTGATCGGCAAGCGCATCAACGGTCCTATTGGCTATGCGGTGGATGGTTTCGGCATCATCGCCACGGTGTTCGGGCTGGGCGCCGACATGGGCTTTGGCGTACTGCACCTTAATTCAGGCCTCGACTATCTGTTCGGTATGCCACATACCCAATGGATTCAGGTGGGGTTGATCACCCTGATGATGGGGGCGGCGATTCTGGTGGCCATCGCGGGCGTGGACAAGGGCGTGCGCGTCATGTCCGACATCAACATGTTGTTGGCCTGCGCGCTGCTGCTGTTCGTGTTGTTCGCCGGTCCCACCCAGCATCTACTGAACACGCTGGTGCAGAACATCGGTGATTACCTGGGCGCGCTGCCCACCAAGAGTTTCGATGTTTACGCCTACGATAAAACCGGCGACTGGCTGGGCAGCTGGACCGTGTTTTATTGGGCATGGTGGATCGCGTGGTCGCCCTTTGTCGGGCTGTTTATTGCGCGTATTTCCCGTGGCCGCACCATCCGTGAGTTCGTCTGCGGCGTGCTCTTGATTCCGCTGGGTTTCACCTTGGCCTGGATGTCGATTTTTGGTAACAGCGCCATTGACCAGGTACTCAATCACGGCATGGTCGCGCTCGGGCAGTCAGCCATCGACGACCCTTCGATGACCCTCTACCTGCTGCTGGAAAACTACCCGTGGAGCAAAACTGTCATTGCCGTGACGGTGTTCATCAGCTTTGTGTTCTTTGTCACCTCGGCGGATTCTGGCACCGTGGTGCTGTCGACCCTGTCCGCGCGTGGCGGGAGTGCAGACGAGGATGGACCGAAATGGCTGCGGGTGTTCTGGGGCGTAGCGACTGCCCTGATCACCAGCGGGTTGTTGTTTGCTGGCAGTATCGATTCGCTGAAATCGGCGGTGGTGCTGACGTCGTTGCCGTTCTCGCTGATTCTGTTGCTGATGATGTGGGGGCTGCACAAGGCTTTCTATCTGGAGTCGCAGCGGCAAATCGCCCAGCTGCATTCGCTGGCGCCGGTGTCCGGCTCGCGCCTTGGGCGTGGCGGGTGGCGACAGCGCTTGACCCAGGCTGTGCACTTCCCGTCACGCGACGAGGTCTATCGTTTCCTTGAGCAGACGGTGCGTCCGGCCATCGAAGAGGTCACGGCGGTGTTCGTCGAGAAGGGCCTGAAGGTGGTGACCCAGCCCGATCCGAGCAACGACAGCGTCAGCCTGGAAGTCGGCCACGGCGACGAGCGTCCGTTCATCTATCACGTGATGATGCGCGGTTATTTCACGCCGACCTTTGCTCGCGCCGGCATGGGTTCGAAAGGCATGAACAATCGGCGTTACTACCGCGCCGAAGTTCACTTGAGTGAAGGCAGTCAGGATTACGATCTGGTCGGCTACACCAGGGAGCAGGTGATCAACGACATCCTTGACCAATACGAGCGGCACTTGCAGTTCCTGCATTTGGTGCGCTGAGGCAAAAAAAAGCGCCTGAATGCCCCGATGATCGGGCTTCAGGCCAGCCCGCCGTTGGCGCGCAAAATCTGCCCGTTGACCCAGCCGGCATCCGGGCCGACGAGGAAGGAGACGACGTTGGCGATGTCTTCTGGCTGACCCAGGCGTTGCAACGGTGGCATCTTGGCGAACTGCTGGATCTGCTCTTCGCTTTTACCGTGCAGGAACAACTCAGTCGCAACGGGCCCAGGCGCGACGGCGTTGACGGTGATGTTGCGGCCGCGCAGTTCTTTGGCAAACACATGGGTGAAGGATTCGACGGCCGCCTTGGTGGCGTTGTAGATCGCGTAACCCGGCAGGTTCAGTGCCAGGGCGGTGCTGGAGAAATTGACGATACGACCGTCGTCATTCATCCGCGTAGCGGCTTCCCGCAGGGTGTTGAAGGTGCCACGCGTGTTGATCCCGAAGGTCTGTTCGAACAACTCGTCGCTGGTGTCGGCCAAGGGGGAGGGATTCATCACGCCTGCGTTATTGATCAGCACGTCGACACGGCCCAGTTGCTGTTCGGTCACGTCGAACAGAGTGCGCACGTCGGCCGCGTTCGATACGTCAGCCTTGATGGCAACAGCCTGGCCGCCGTTGGCGACGATCCGGGCGACCAAGGTGTCGGCTTCGGCAGCACTGTTGGCGTAGTTGACGGCGATGGCGAAACCGTCGGCAGCCAGACGCTTGGCGATTTCAGCGCCAATGCCGCGTGATGCGCCGGTAACGATAGCAACTTTGCGCGCGCGGGTGTGAGTGGCCTGATTCTGGGTAGTAGGGATCATGCTGCACCTCCTGACTGAATGTGTTTGTAGATTCACATGTTTATTCAGGGCGATAAATGGCCGTAAATTGCCTTTACTGTTCAATAAATCTCAACAATACAGTGCAGTACGGGGGCGTCTTGATTAGTCGGACTATTGGGGTGGGGCGCTTACGGGTATGCTCGGCCAGCTCGCCTGACCCCGTTGCAGCAATCGGTGTATTAAAAAAAGCAGGAACTGCGAGCTACGTTCAGGGGTCGCACCCATGCACCTTTAACGAGAGAGGATTCGATGACTTATATCGCTGCCGAAAACCGTTATGAATCCATTCCGTACCGCCGCGTCGGCCGTAGCGGCCTGGTTTTACCGGCCTTGTCCCTTGGGCTGTGGCACAACTTCGGCGACAGCACGCCGATGGACACTCAGCGTTCACTGCTGCGTACCGCCTTCGATCTGGGCATCAACCACTTCGATTTGGCCAACAACTATGGCCCGCCCTATGGCAGCGCCGAGATCAACTTCGGTCGTCTGCTGCGCGAAGACTTCAAGCATTACCGAGATGAGCTGATCATCTCCAGCAAAGCCGGTTGGGACATGTGGCCGGGGCCTTATGGTCAGGGCGGCGGCTCGCGCAAATACGTGCTGGCCAGCCTCGATCAGAGCTTGCAGCGCATGGGCCTCGATTACGTCGATATCTTTTATTCGCACCGTTTCGACCCGCTGACCCCGCTGGAAGAAACCGCCAGCGCCCTGGCCACCGCCGTGCAGCAAGGCAAGGCCCTGTACATCGGCATCTCGTCTTATTCCGGGGCGAAAACCCGCGAAATGGCGGCGTTGCTCAACGAATGGAAAGTGCCGCTGCTGATTCATCAACCGGCTTACAACCTGCTCAACCGCTGGGTCGAAAAAGACCTATTGGACGCCACCGAAGAACTCGGCGCAGGAGTGATCGCCTTTACGGCACTGGCGCAAGGTTTGTTGACCGACAAATACCTGAATGGCGTGCCGAAGGATTCGCGGGTCAATCGCCCGGGCGGTGGGTCATTGCAGGCGTCGCACCTGTCCGAGAGCAACATCGCTCACGTGCGTGCCCTCAATGAAATCGCCCAGCGTCGTGGCCAGAGCCTGGCGCAAATGGCGCTGGCCTGGACCCTGCGTGATCCACGCGTGACCTCGGCGTTGATCGGCGCCAGTCACCCAGAGCAAATCATCGAAAACGTCGGGGCCTTGAAAAACCTGTCGTTCAGCAGCGAAGAGCTGGCCGAAATCGACCGCTTCGCAGTTGAAGGCGGGATCAATCTTTGGGAAAAACCGTCGACTGATCAGTAATTGACAGCGCTACTATAGGAGTCTGTGCCTGACGCATATTTTTAACTGTGGGAGACTTTACGACCAGGTTTGCCAAGGACGGCGCTCCACGATAAGGTTTCAGGACTTGTTGGGGTTTCACCAAGAGGTGTTGGCTTGTTTCTATCTTCGCTCTTACACGATGCATTCTTTATCGGCGCTTTGGTGGAAGGGGTGGGGCGAGGTCTCCCACGGTCTGTACTGTCTCATCAGTCAGAAGCGAACTGTTCGTCCCACCACCCCTTCAAGTCCTACCATACAAGCGAATGAATTCGCTCCCACATGGGTCCTTTAGTACACCAAATCTGTGGGAGCTGGCTTGCCTGCGAAGGGTTTGATGCGCTTTGTCAGACAGGCCGCTATAACGCAATCTCTGGTCTCTCACGCTCAAACGGGTAATACACCGGCCCGAGTTTCGCTCGCCACGCCACGGCCATGAACCTTGGCACCTCACTTCTCGGATTTGCGGGTAATTGCCCTGGATTGATCGGTGGCGTCCATTTAACGGTAAAGAATGGCGTGCTGCTGATCAGGCTCATGAGCGCCCCCTCTGCATGATAATCGGATCGGTCGAGGTTTCTGGTGTCACAGGCTGCACGCGCGGAATGTGCGGCGGCCGTTTCGTGTCAGGGCCGAATGTGGGGTCTGGCGGCACCGCATTATGGTATTCCGGAAATCGATCCTGAAAATCTATGGCAGCTTGAATGATCATCGCTTCGTTGAAGCGTGTTCCCCAGAATGCTGCAGTGATCGGCAATTGCGCGGGTAGACCGGTCCGCCCATATCCTATGGGAAATGTCAGCATGGGCCAACCTTGTAAGTTAGGCACGTCGTAGTGTGAACGTTGGTTCGGCAGCCTTTCGCTGCCATCAAAGCGCCTGCCGATGTGAGCACCCAATGGCATGACCAGCATAAAGTCCACGGCGTAATCATCAAGCGCCTGTTGGAGAAGCGCTTGCTCTCGTCGGCGCCGTTCCTCAGCTTCCGTTCTCATGGCAGAGGTGATGTAGCTCGCAGAGGTATTGGTCGCGGGGTGGTAATGCCCAAGTAACTCGGTCCGGTACTCGGCTGGCAGGTCCTGCGCAAATTCCGCAACCGACTGCCAGTGTCGACAGTCGAGTCCGTTACTCCAGAAAACTGCTTTGAATGGCGTGATGGGTTCTAGGTCCGGCAGTAACCCTAACTCGTGAGAGTGGGTGAAAGGTGCATTGTCGGGAATCTGTAGATCCAGGCCCGGGAATTCAACGACAGTGGCACCCAGGTCCCGTAGTTGCCCCTTAAAGCGATCGAACGCTAGCTTGTAGTCGGGGTCGTAGGTGTCGGCGGGAGGAACGGAGATGGAGTTCATCCAGTCCGTTTGAGGCACCCCAATGGTCAGCCCGCGCAGAGGCAAAAGGCCCTCTCTGGCGGTCGTTGGCAGCAGGTTTGGCGGGATCGGTGCCGACAGGGTATGGGGATCGTTGAGCTGATCGATCCCCGAGATGAGTGACAAAATCAGTGAGGCATCGCGAACCGACCGGCACATCGGACCTATCACATCAAGGCCGTTACTTGCGGGCATCAGACCGGCTACGGATACCAGCCCAAGAGATGGTTTGATCGCGCTGGCTCCGTTGCACGCTGCGGGGATGATCATCGAGCCGCCGGTTTCCTCGCCCAGCGACGCCGCGCAAAGGCGGGCCACTGGCGCGACCCCTGAGCCTTGGCTGGATCCGCCGGGTGCTCGCGCCGGGTCCCAGGCATTTCCAGCAAAAGTCCCCGTTGTATCGCCCGAGTAAGCCGAACACGTATTGTACCCGACCAACACCGCACCTTGTGCCCGAAGCTTGGTCACACAGGTAGCATCCTGAAGCGCAATATTGCTGCTGAATGCCGCAGTGCCGTTTGTACTCTTTCGGTCTTGTATGCCGATTGAATCTTTCACTCCCATCGCAATACCACACAGTGGTGGTGCCGGGCCGCGTTCGTCGTTGGGATTGCTTAGCCATTCATCGGCCAGTCTGGCTTGTTCCTGGGCCTCTATCAGATCGATGCGCACGAAGGCGTTGTAGCCGCCGTTTTCATCATAGGTTTCGAAGGTGCCGTTGAATTGGCTGATTCTATTCAGGTAGGCGAGGAGCACTTGTTCTGCGGTCAACTTATTCGGATTGCCCTCGCGGAACAACGCAGCCATTTCGACGACTTCATAGTCGACGATTCGGTCGCGTTTTTTGATTGAGGAACCACGGGGGAGCGCTGCGAGAAGGCGGGCATTGAGTGCCTGCTCTTCGGGGGTAAATGCAAAAGTCGGTTTTTCCATGACGGCTATCTCCTTGATGACCTCAGGATCGAGGTCATTTTTGGAGCTAACCAGTGAAAGACAGATCTGTAAACCCTGTCAGAAATGACAGGTCATGGCAGCCGAATAGTCTGCGTAGGGGCAAACAATCGCATTTCCCTGTGCAGACAGGTCTTCCCGTGAGCGATCTGGAATCAACCAAGGCGCAAAAAGATCTTAGGCGTCGTCGCCTTCGTCTTCGTCGCCGTCGATTTTCATCCCCAATTCCTTGATCTTGCGCGTCAAGGTATTGCGGCCCCAGCCCAGCAACACGGCGGCATCGCGGCGGCGGCCAGCGGTGTGCTTGAGGGCGGTTTCGATCATGATCCGCTCGAACGTCGGAACCGCACTGTCGAGCAGACTGGACTGCCCGCGTGCCAGCGCCTGATCGGCCCATTGGCGCAGCGCATGTTCCCAGTTGGTAACCGGTGCGGCGTCATGCGGCAGGCTAAGCAGTTCTGGTGGCAGGTCGCTGATGTGCACCTCGCGACCTGAGGCCATGACGGTGATCCAGCGGCAGGTGTTTTCCAGCTGACGGACGTTGCCCGGCCATGGCAGGTGCTTGAGGTATTCCTCGGTTTCGGCTTTGAGCAGTTTCGGTTCGACCGACAACTCTTGCGCGGCACGGGCGAGGAAGTGCTTGGCTAGGGTCGGAATGTCTTCGCGACGGTCGGACATCCGTGGAATGTGGATGCGGATCACGTTGAGGCGGTGGAACAAGTCCTCACGGAATTTACCCGCTTGCACCAGGGTTTCCAGATTCTGGTGAGTCGCGGCGATGATGCGTACGTCGACCTTGACCGGGGTATGCCCACCGACACGGTAGAACTCGCCATCAGCCAGTACCCGCAGCAAGCGCGTCTGGGTATCTGCCGGCATATCGCCGATTTCATCAAGGAACAGCGTGCCGCCGTCCGCTTGTTCGAAACGGCCGCGACGCAGGTTGGCCGCGCCGGTAAAGGCGCCTTTTTCGTGGCCGAACAGCTCGGACTCCATCAAGTCCTTAGGAATCGCTGCCATGTTCAACGCAATGAACGGCGACGCGGCGCGCGGGCTGTGGCGGTGCAACGCATGGGCGACCAGTTCTTTACCGGTGCCGGACTCGCCGTTGATCAGCACGGTGATGTTGGAATGGCTCAGGCGCCCGATGGCGCGAAACACTTCCTGCATCGCCGGGGCTTCGCCGATGATTTCCGGGGTGCGGGTCAGGGCCGGCACGACCTGCATGCCGTGTTGTTCCTGGGCATGCTGATTGGCGCGTTTGACCAGAGACACGGCCTCATCGACGTCAAACGGCTTGGGCAGGTATTCGAACGCACCGCCTTGATATGACGCCACTGCGCTGTCGAGATCTGAATGCGCGGTCATGATGATGACCGGCAAGCGCGGATGCAGTTCGCGGATCCGGGCCAACAACTCCAGGCCACTGGCGCCCGGCATGCGAATGTCGGAAATGATCACATCAGGCTGCTGGCGGGCCAGGCGACTCATCACCCCGTCGGCGCTGTCGAAGCTTTGGGTGGTCATGCCTTCTTGTTGCAGGGCTTTTTCCAACACCCAGCGGATAGAACGGTCGTCATCGACGATCCATACAGTTTCACTACGGCTCATGTCGACGCGGCTCCTTGTTCTAGCGGCAGGAAGATCGAGAAGGTGGTGTGGCCAGGATGGCTGTCACACTCGATCAGTCCCTGATGCTGACTGATGATGTTCTGGGTAATCGCGAGGCCGAGCCCGGTGCCATCCGGGCGGCCGCTGACCATGGGGTAAAAAATGGTTTCCTGAAGCTCGGCCGGAACGCCCGGACCGTTGTCGATGATTTCAATCTTGCACACCAGACGGTGGCGGACGTGGCCGATGGTGAACTGGCGCAAGGCGCGGGTGCGCATGCTGATCCGGCCCAGGCGCAACTCGTTCTGACTGCTGATGGCCTGCATGGCGTTGCGCACGATATTGAGGACGGCCTGGATCATTTGCTCGCGGTCGATCAACACGTCTGGAATGCTCGGGTCGTAATCGCGCACCAAGGTGATGCAGCCTTGGCTTTCGGCGTCGACCAGGCTGCACACGCGTTCCAGGACCTCATGCACGTTGGTCATTGCCAGCGAAGGCAGCTTGTTGGAACCCAGCATGCGGTCGACCAGATTACGCAGGCGGTCGGCCTCTTCGATGATGACGTTGGTGTAATCCTTGAGGCTCTCTTCAGGCAGCTCCCGGGCCAGCAGTTGGGCGGCACCACGAATCCCGCCGAGCGGGTTCTTGATTTCGTGGGCCAGGCCGCGCACCAGCATTTTGGTGGTTTCCTGCTTGGACAGCTGAGCCTCTTCCTTGGTAATCCGCAGCAAGCGATCACGTGGGTGGACCTCCAGCAGGAGCAGGGTTTCGCCTCCGCTGAGGATCGGGGTGACGGCGTAGTCGACGGTCAAGGTCTGCCCGGTCAACGCGGTGAGCATCGCTTCGCGCTTAGTGAACGGGTGAGCCTGTTCGACAGCCTGACGCAGCGAGCTCAGTGCTTCAGCCGATTCGGTGAACAGCTCGCTGATGAATTGTCCATGGCTGCGTTGGCCGCTGATGGCCAGCAGCATTTCCGCTGCTGGATTCATGTACTCAAGACGCAGGTTCGAGTTGAGTAAAATGGTGGCAGTGGTCAGGTTGTCGAGTAAAAGCCGGTGCAGCGCGTCACTGATAGTCATTACTTGTCGTTGACCTCTTTTGGCACATTGCAACCCCAGGCGGGCCCGGATCGCAGGCGCTGGTTGGTCTTCGCCAGCATGGGTTTAGCCGCTGATACGGTACTGATAGTACGAATCTGCAAAAACCAAACCAAGGCTCCGAAAAGAAGCGCCAAACCCGCAAAATCGGGCTTTTTTCGGACATTGGGTCGTTAGAGGCTGCTCTCCGCCAGGATTTTCGAACCAAAATGGGTGGCTTCGTCGATCACGCTGCAAGCTATCGCACCAATATAGTGCCTGACGCTGTTGAGTGGTCAGAAGAAAGGCAGGAGGCTGCTTTTTTTCTCCGCAGGCTTATCGGCAAGGGCGCATTCGGGGCGTACACCGTAATCCGCTTCCTTGCACGGCTGCGCCAGACGTTTTTGCGCCAGGGTGATGCGCAACATATGGAAGGGCTGGTTGGGTGTTCGCTCTACGATGCGATCCGTTTCATCCATAATCTCGACGGCCAGCTGGTGTGTCCCGCGATCAATGTTGATCAGTGGGAACACCGGACTGCGACCTGCTTGCCCGTAGGGTTGGCCGTCGACCAGCAAGCGATACGTGTGACCGTTCTGCAGGGCCGGGTCATTGCTGACGCTGACGATCAGTTCCCCCGTCATGCTGCGCACCGTTGCATCCGGTTCGGGCACCAGGATCCGCAGGAGTTGGTAGCGGAATATGGGCGCGGGTTTTGTGGGGGCGTGGGCCTTCTGCACGACGTGCTTGCGTGGCTGGGAGCTCATATTGCTGGGCGGGATCTCGACGCGATGCGCGTTGCCAGGGTGCGCCTGGTCAGTGAACACCCGGTTGCCTTGCGGATCGACGTAGGTATAGACGTCGGCAACCGCTGGTAATGCGAACAAAATCAGGCATAGCAGCAACAGGCTGCGCACGGGGTTTGATCGGGAAGGCATCTTAAGGTTTACCGAGATGGACGCGCTGCACGCTGATCGTGACGGTCGGGCTTTGCTGGATGATCTGTTGGTCGTTTATCACGCGGACCGCGAGGCTGTGCTCCCCCCGGTCAAGGTTCACTACCTGGAGCCTCGGGACGTTGCTGGGTTGTCCGTAAGCGTTACCGTCGAGCACCAGTTGCAAGAGATGCCCGGGTTGCAGGCGTGGTTGCAGCTGGACGCCAATCGTGAATGTTCCGTTGTTGGCGCGCAGCGCTTCATCGGTCGGCAGGTCACTCAGCGTCAGCACGCCATAGGCGTCGGATGACTGACCCTGATTGGCGCTGGAGGGCGCGTTGTTTTGCTGAGCGGCAGGCTTCTTGGTATCGACACTGTTCAGTGGCGGCAACTGCACGGTTTCGCTTGGTGTGCCGTTGGGTGGTTGATTGCTGTAGGCGGGATTGCCATTGGCGTCGGTGTATTTATAAATCTGCGCCGCAGCGGGCAAGGCGATCGACAGCAGCAGAAATATAAGGCTTCGATGCATGGAATCGTCCAATGGCAATAGCACGGGTTTTAGTTGGTAGGCTCTACCGATATCGGCATACCGGGGGTGCCAGCATAGAACACAATGAGTTCGGTGGGGCTATTGCCACTGAGGCCGCGGTGAACAATGTTATTCATTTCAGGTAAAACCTGTCCGGCTGTCAATGTTACGGTTTTATCGCTATCCCGTGCCTGAACGATCAACTCGCCCGAGACTACATAACCGGCCGCCGGCATTGGGTGGGAATGCCAATCGAAGCTGCTGCCGGGTGCCATGGTTACTTTTCGAACAGTCAGTTCTGGCTGTCCTTGTGGGTATGCAACATAGGGCGTGCCGTCCCAGGACGATGAGCTCTGCAAAAGGATCTTTGAATCAATGGCTGGCTTCATCTGGGCGTTGGCCGTACCGATGAGAGTCAAGAGGCTTAGGGAGAGCAGGGCTTGTTTGATCATATTCAACTTCCTCGGTCTGCCAGGGCGAAACGCCCTGAGCGCAGCCGAGTAAACGTCATGATCAGGGGCACAAACCAGCCTTCAAGAATTGCAGAAAATGTCGGAAATACGAAGTCATGTAATGGAGGCTCAGCGTCGTATTTTCATGCTAAAGCGGGTTCTCCAGACCTGAGGGGCTAGCTGTTAGCAATCTTGTCAGCGGGGCTGCTGGGTGATGATACAAAGCTCCCCGACTGCACGTCCCAGTGCGATGTCATGGATGGCGTCGTTTGCCTGAAGCTGTCGTTGCTGGTTCAGCCAGGTCGGGCATTGTGGATCGTGCCGGTAGGGCGTGAAGGCTGCGAAGTTTTGCAGCAATCGAATTTGCAGTCGGTCGAGCTGTGGGCGGACTTGATTGACCAGGTCCGGTCTCGCTGTATTCGGCGCCTTGCCTGCCGCGTGCCAATTGGCCAGTAGCGTGTACTGCACCAGCTTGTTCGCCTCGATTTGCGCCGCCAGGAATTGACTGACTTCTTCGGGATTGAGCTTGTAGGCCGGGGCCAGCTTTGCCGCGTTGGCGATGACCTGTTGTTCGCGCAGGCTGTCCTGGATCGGTTTTCCGCTGTCCCATTTGGTGAGTGCGACCTGATCGGCGATGCTCAAGCGTTCACTGACGGTCTGGATCAAGGGCGCCAGCGAGTCGGGTGGTTGAGAGGGTGTGGGAGTATTGGCGCAGGCGCTTATGCTGACTATGGCCGCACATAGAAGAGACAAATGCGGCAGTCGATGTGAATTCGACATGGGTAGACCTCTGGCTGATTCGGCGACCTGATAAAGCCAGAGAGTTAACGCCACAGGTTGTGCTCAAAGCCAGAAACCAATTGTTAAAAAATATCAGGCATAAAAAAGGCCCCCCGAAGGAGGCCTCTATTACGTCGATGCGGCTGACGTAACTGGATTAGCAGCTGTAGTACAGCTCGTATTCCAGTGGGTGTACGAAGGTGCGTACTTTGATTTCTTCTTCGCTTTTCAGAGCGATGTAAGCGTCGATGAAGTCATCGCTGAATACGCCGCCTTTGGTCAGGAACGCACGACCTTTGTCCAGCTCTTCCAGGGCTTCTTTCAAGCTGCCGCAAACTTGTGGGATCTCTTTCGCCTCTTCAGGCGGCAGGTCGTACAGGTTTTTGTCAGCAGCGTCGCCTGGGTGGATTTTGTTCTGGATGCCGTCCAGGCCAGCCATCAACAGTGCAGCGAAGCCCAGGTACGGGTTAGCTGCTGGATCCGGGAAGCGAGCTTCGATACGGCGAGCTTTAGGGCTGGACACGTAAGGAATACGGATCGACGCGGAACGGTTGCGAGCCGAGTAGGCGAGCATTACCGGTGCTTCGAAACCTGGGACCAGACGCTTGTAGGAGTTGGTCGACGGGTTGGTGAAGCCGTTCAGTGCTTTACCGTGCTTGATGATGCCGCCGATGAAGAACAGGGCGGTATCGGACAGGCCGGCATAGCCTTCGCCTGCGAAGGTGTTCTTGCCATCTTTGGAGATGGACATGTGTACGTGCATACCTGAACCGTTGTCGCCATACAGAGGCTTAGGCATGAAGGTAGCGGTACGGCCGTAGGCATCGGCTACGTTGTGTACGCAGTATTTCAGGGTCTGAACTTCATCAGCCTTGGCAACCAGGGTGTTGAATTTCACGCCGATTTCGTTCTGACCGGCAGTCGCCACTTCGTGGTGGTGAACTTCGATGACCAGGCCCATTTCTTCCATGGCATTACACATGGAGGTACGGATTTCGTGGTCGTGGTCGAACGGTGGAACCGGGAAGTAGCCGCCTTTGATACCTGGACGGTGGCCACGGTTGCCGCCTTCCACGTCCTGGTCGGACATCCAGGAGCCTTGTTCGGAGAAGATCTTGAACATGGAACCGGAGATGTCGGACTTGAACTTCACTTCGTCGAAGATGAAGAATTCTGGTTCCGGGCCAACGAAAACAGTGTCGCCGATACCCGTGGACTTCAGGTATTCCTCAGCGCGACGGGCAATGGCGCGTGGGTCGCGGTCATAGCCTTGCATGGTCGAAGGTTCGATGATGTCGCAAACCAGGATGATGGTTGGCTCTTCGGTGAACGGGTCGAGCACGGCAGTGCTGTCGTCAGGCATAAGGATCATGTCGGACGCTTCGATGCCTTTCCAGCCCGCAATGGAGGAACCGTCGAACATTTTGCCGATTTCAAAGAAATCTTCATCCAGCGCATCGCGAGCCGGCATGGTCACGTGGTGCTGAGTGCCTTTGGTATCAGTGAAGCGCAGATCAATCCATTTAACGTCATGATCTTTGATGAGTTGAACCGACTTCGACATGGTGTCCTCCGGGTGGCTTCGGGCCACTTTAGTGGTTTGGCCCTTAGAATTGGGTGATGCCGGCGCGAATACTCTGCCAAGGCAACCTGCCTCACAAGGGAGCAAATTGCATGCCAGTGCCCCGACTTGGGTTTTTCGCGCCAAACGCAGGCATTGCGGGCATTAAAGCTGATAAATCGAAAATTTGATGCACTGATATGATGCGGATTGATGAGAGAGCGGTCTTTTTTGGTGCGTGCAATATTGGCTGTACGATAACTGGTTAAACCTTGAGCAATTTCCGCTATAATCCTGCCCCCTATTTTTCGGCTGGCACCTCGCGCGTTTTTTACATGAAACTAATCGTAAAAGTCTTCCCCGAAATCACTATCAAAAGCCGGCCGGTGCGTAAGCGTTTCATCCGCCAGTTGGCCAAAAACATCCGTACCGTGCTCCGTGATCTGGACCCGGCATTGGTGGTGGGAGGCGTGTGGGACAATCTTGAGGTCGAAACCAGGGTTAGCGAGCCGAAAGCCTTGCAGGAGATGATTGAGCGCCTGAGTTGCATGCCGGGCATCGCACATTTTTTGCAGGTCAATGAATACCCGCTAGGCGATATGGACGACATCGTCGCCAAGTGTAAAGAACACGTCGGCGCATCGTTGGCCGGCAAAATGTTTTCAGTGCGCTGCAAGCGTGCCGGCAAACACAGTTTCAGCTCCATGGATGTCGAGAAATACGTCGGTAGCCAGCTTCGCCAGCAGTGCGGCGCTGCCGGAATTTCCCTGAAAGCACCCGAAATCGAAGTGCGCATGGAAATTCGCGACCAACGGTTGTTTGTGATTCACGGTCAGCACAACAGCATCGGCGGTTATCCGCTGGGTGCGCTCGAGCAGACACTGGTGCTGATGTCCGGCGGTTTCGATTCCACGGTCGCGGCCTACCAGATCATGCGCCGTGGGCTGATGAGCCACTTCTGCTTCTTCAATCTCGGTGGTCGCGCCCACGAATTAGGGGTGATGGAAGTCGCCCATTTCTTGTGGAAGAAGTACGGTAGCTCGCAACGCGTGCTATTTGTCAGCGTCCCGTTTGAAGAAGTACTGGGAGAAATTCTCGGTAAAGTCGATAACAGTCATATGGGCGTGGTGTTGAAGCGTATGATGTTGCGCGCAGCGACCCGTATCGCTGATCGGCTCGAGATTGATGTGCTGGTAACAGGCGAGGCGATCTCTCAGGTCTCCAGCCAGACCCTGCCCAATCTGTCGCTGATCGATTCGGTCACGGAAAAGCTGGTTTTGCGTCCACTGATCGCCAGCCACAAGCAAGACATCATCGATCAGGCTTACGATATAGGCACTGCCGATTTCGCCAAGCACATGCCCGAGTATTGTGGGGTGATTTCGGTCAACCCCAAGACCCACGCCAAGCGCAACCGCGTGGAGTATGAAGAACAGCAGTTTGATATGGCGGTGCTCGAGCGTGCGCTTGAGCAAGCCAGGTTGGTGCCGATCGATCGCGTTATCGACGAATTGGGCCAGGACATTGAAATCGAGGAAGTCAGTGAAGCACTGGCCGGTCAGGTCATCGTCGACATCCGTCATCCGGATGCTCAGCATGACGAACCGCTGGAGTTGCCTGGCATTGAAATACAGACGCTGCCGTTCTATGCATTGAACAGCCGCTTCAAGGAACTGGATGAGACTCGCCAGTACCTGTTGTATTGCGACAAAGGCGTGATGAGTCGCCTGCATGCCCACCATTTGCTCAGTGAGGGGCATGCCAATGTGCGCGTTTATCGACCGAGCTAAGTGCCCGGGGCTGTTTGCCTGTGGCTTGCGTCACCGGCCCCCCGACGCCAGTCGTCAAGCCGTCATGGCTTTCGCCGACTCTACTGTTAATAGCTGCCTACAATAGGCAGCTGACCGAATCCTCTGATCGAGATACACAAGTGATCGAAAATCTACGTAACATCGCCATCATTGCTCACGTTGACCATGGTAAAACCACCCTGGTAGACAAACTCTTGCGTCAATCCGGCACCCTGGAGCGCAACGAGCTCAACGACGAGCGCGTGATGGACTCCAACGACCAGGAGAAAGAACGCGGTATTACCATTCTTGCCAAGAACACCGCTATCAACTGGAACGGCTTCCACATCAACATCGTGGATACCCCGGGCCACGCCGACTTCGGCGGCGAAGTTGAACGCGTAATGTCGATGGTTGACTCCGTTCTGCTGCTGGTTGACGCTCAAGACGGCCCTATGCCGCAAACCCGTTTCGTGACCAAGAAGGCTTTCGAAGCCGGCCTGCGTCCGATCGTTGTGATCAACAAGGTCGACCGTCCGGGCGCTCGTCCAGACTGGGTTCTGGATCAGATCTTCGACCTGTTCGACAACCTGGGTGCTACTGAAGAACAGCTGGACTTCCACGTTGTTTACGCGTCTGCACTGAACGGTATTGCCGGTCTGTCGCACACCGATATGGCCGAAGACATGACCCCGCTGTACCAGGCCATCGTCGACCACGTGCCGGCTCCAAAAGTCGACCGTGACGGTCCGTTCCAGATGCAAATCTCCGCTCTGGACTACAACAGCTTCCTGGGCGTCATCGGTGTTGGCCGTATCGCTCGTGGTCGCGTCAAGCCGAACACTCAGGTTGTAGCTATCGACATCGACGGCAAGCGCCGTAACGGTCGTATCCTCAAGCTGATGGGTCACCACGGTCTGCACCGTATCGACGTTGACGAAGCAGCTGCCGGCGATATCGTTTGCATCAGCGGCTTCGACCAGCTGTTCATCTCCGACACTCTGTGCGACCCACTGAACGTCGAAGCGATGAAGCCGCTGACCGTTGACGAACCAACCGTTTCCATGACTTTCCAGGTAAACGACTCGCCTTTCTGCGGTAAAGAAGGCAAGTTCGTCACCAGCCGTAACATCAAGGAACGTCTGGACAAAGAATTGCTGTTCAACGTTGCACTGCGCGTTGAAGAAGGCGACTCGGCTGACAAGTTCAAAGTGTCCGGCCGTGGTGAGCTGCACCTCTCGGTACTGATCGAAACCATGCGTCGCGAAGGCTTCGAAATGGGCGTTGGTCGTCCAGAAGTGATCATCCGTATGGTTGACGGCGTTAAGCACGAACCGTACGAAAACGTCACCATCGACCTGCCGGAAATTGCGCAAGGCGCGATCATGGAGCAAATCGGTATCCGTAAAGGCGACCTGACCAACATGGTTCCGGATGGCAAAGGGCGCGTTCGCCTTGAGTACAACATCCCGGCACGTGGCTTGATCGGTTTCCGTAACGAATTCCTGACCCTGACATCCGGTGCCGGCATCCTGACCAGCATCTTCGACCGTTACGACGTAATGAAGTCCGGCGACATGTCCGGTCGTCAGAACGGCGTACTGGTTTCGGTTGCTACCGGTAAGGCTCTGACCTACTCGCTGGAAACTCTGCAGGCGCGTGGCAAGCTGTTCCTGGGTCACGGTGAAGACGTGTACGAAGGTCAAATCGTCGGCATCAACAGCCGTGACAACGACCTGGGCGTTAACCCAACCAAAGGCAAGAAGCTCGACAACATGCGTGCTTCCGGTAAAGACGAAACCATCGCTTTGGTTCCGCCTATCCGTTTCACTTTGGAACAAGCGCTGGAATTCGTTCAAGAAGACGAACTCTGCGAAGTAACGCCGAAGTCGATCCGCCTGCGTAAGAAAATCCTTGGTGAAAGCGAGCGCACCCGCTCTGCCAAGAAAAACGGCAACTGATTCATTAGTTAGCTGTTAAAAAAACGCCCCCGACCGCAAGGTCGGGGGCGTTTTTGTTTGTCTGGAAAATGTCAGAAACGCTGTAAGAGTGGTGCGTCAAGTTTGACTGGGTTGGTCCACTCGAGCGCTAATTAGACGGTATATGACAGACACGGCTCCCCAGCGGGCAGGCGACCGGTGTTGATCAGAAGGTTGGTTTAGCGGACTTTAAAGCAGCGCTGGCTGCGTGGGGAGTGCAGCCAGCGGCAGATATAGCGACACGTGCGATCACTCAGCGGCGATCATGATCATCCCAATGTTTGCGATGACCATAGGCATGACCACGACCGCGATGGTCGCCGCGGTAATCACGACGATCATCGCGACCACGGTAGCGGCGGTCTCCACGACCATCGTCGCGGCTTTCGTTGCCCATGTAGTTACCCAGGGCGCCACCTGCACCGCCACCGGCTGCTGCGCCGATCAGGCTGCCGGTAGTGCCGCCGACGCTGCGGCCAAGCACGTTGCCGCCCGCTGCGCCCAAGCCGCCACCAATAGCGGCTTCACCACGGTTGCGACGGTCTGCGCCCACTGCGCCACCTGCCGCACCGCCTAGACCAGCGCCAATCGCTGAACCTGTGCTGCCGCCCAATTGTTGGCCGACAACGGAACCGAGTACCCCACCCAATGCACCGCCCACGCCGGCTTCAGCGGTGCCGCCAGCTGAGGCAAAACCACTGGCCAGGGAGAGAGACAACAACAGAATCGAGGAATACTTCATGTATGGAACCTCATAGGGATGACGGCGCGATCCTGAGGCCATGTCAGTATTGCTACAATCTAAATCCGACGAGTAACACGTATTATAAGAAAACACTAACGTGCTGTTTTTTAACGGGAACTTTAGTTGTAAATAGCACTCTGAGCTTACTTGGCATACATGCCGTTAGTCGCTGTATGCCATTGTTCCTTGTCAGTTTACATAATCCGTCCGTCGTCACTTGCTGTTTCCAGGCGGATAGCGATGAACTTTGACGTTGGTGTATGGCTGCCGTCACCCACGCTTTCGAGTGGCACTAACGGGTTCACTTCCGGGTAATAAGCTGCTGCTTGTCCGGCGGGAATATCGAATGCCAGCAGGGTGAAGCCTTTTACGCGGCGCTCGCGACCATCGTCCCAGATCGACACCAGGTCCGCCTTCTGCCCCGGCTTGAAGCCCAGGCGGATAATGTCTGCTTCGTTGACGAACAACACATCCCGCTGACCTTTGACCCCGCGATAACGGTCGTCCAGCCCATAAATAGTGGTGTTGTACTGATCGTGCGAGCGCATGGACTGCATGATCAGGTCGGGAGTCTGGCCGGTAGAGCGTACGTTCTCATGCACCAGGTCCAGCGGCAGGACGTTGGCCTTGAAGTTGGCTCGGGCGGTGGGTGTGTTCCAGCGGCGTTTACTGGCTGCATTGCCGAGATAGAAGCCCCCCGGATTTTTCAGGCGCTCATTGAAGTCCTTGAAACCGGGGATGGTGTCAGCAATCAGGTCGCGAATACGGCTGTAATCCGCAGTCAGCCACAACCAGTCCACGGGTTGCGTGCCCAGGGTCGCGGCAGCGATACCGGCGATGATTGCCGGCTCCGAACGCATCTGTCTGGACAGGGGCTGCAGTTGGCCATTGGACGCATGAACCATGCTGAACGAGTCTTCCACCGTCACCGCTTGTGGGCCTTCGGACTGGATATCAATATCGGTCCGGCCGAAGCATGGCAGGATCAGTGCGTGTGCGCCGTGAGTCAGGTGGCTGCGGTTGAGCTTGGTGCTGATCTGCACCGTCAGGTCGCAGTTGTTCAAGGCTTCAACGGTGCGTGTGCTGTCTGGTGTGGCTTGGGCGAAGTTGCCACCCAGGCCGATAAAGACCCTTGATTTGCCCGCGAGCATTGAGTGGATAGCTTCCACCACGTTATGACCCGATGCGCGTGGGGCTTTGAACTGGAAGCGTTTTTCCAGCGCATCAAGGAATAACGCAGGTGGGCGCTCATTGATGCCCATGGTCCGGTCGCCCTGCACGTTACTGTGACCACGCACTGGGCACAGGCCTGCGCCGGGCTTGCCGATGTTGCCGCGCAGGAGCATCAGGTTGGCAATTTCCTGAATGGTCGGCACCGAATGGCGATGCTGAGTGATGCCCATCGCCCAGCACATGATGACTTTCTGACCTTTGCAGTACATCTTCGCCGCGTGCTCGATATCGGCAAGGGGCAAGCCGGACTGCTCAATGATCTCTTCCCACGAGGTGTCATCGACGGTCGCCAGGTAATCAAGCACGCCGTCGGTGTGTTCGTTTAGGAAGGCGTGATCGAAGACCGACGGTGCGTTGTTGGCCTGAGCCTCGCGTTCCCATTGCAACAGGTACTTGGCCATGCCGCGCAACAGCGCCATGTCGCCACCCAATGCCGGGCGGAAGTACGCAGTGTTGGTTGGCTCCGAGCCGTTGGTGAGCATTTCCAGCGGGTGCTGCGGATGCTGGAAGCGTTCCAGGCCGCGTTCTTTGAGCGGGTTGACGCACACCACTTGCGCGCCGCGTTTGACGGCTTCACGCAGCGGTTCGAGCATGCGCGGGTGGTTGGTGCCGGGGTTTTGGCCGAGAACGAAAATCGCATCGGCGTGTTCGAAGTCATCGAAGGTTACCGTGCCTTTACCGACGCCAACGCTTTGCGCCAGGGCGACACCGCTGGCCTCGTGGCACATGTTCGAGCAGTCGGGGAAATTGTTGGTGCCGTAGGCGCGTACGAACAGCTGATACAGGTAGGCGGCTTCATTGCTGGCCCGGCCCGAGGTATAGAACTCGGCCATGTTTGGGCTTGGCAGGTTACGCAGATGCTTGCCAATCAGGGCGAACGCGTCGTCCCAACTGATTGGCGTGTAACGATCGGTTTCAGCGTTGTAGCTCATCGGCTCGGTCAGGCGACCCTGGTACTCGAGCCAGTAGTCGCTTTGCTCACGCAGGGCGCTGACGCTGTAGCGGGCGAAGAACGAGGCATCGACACGGCGCTTGGTGGCTTCCCAGTTGACCGCCTTGGCGCCGTTCTCGCAGAACTTCACGATGCCGCTTTCCGGCGAATCGCCCCACGCGCAGCCTGGGCAGTCGAAGCCGCCGTTCTGGTTAGTCTTGAGCATCATGCGCAGGTTCTTCAGTGCGTTATCACTGCTCAGCCAAGCCTGCGTCACACTGACCAGTGCGCCCCAGCCGCCCGCCGCGCCTCTGTACGGTTTGTAGCGGGGCGTCGGGGTTTTGTCGGCTTGGTGACGAATGCTCACGCTTGATTCTCCATCGCAGGGCTATAGACCCGCGGCGCACTGTGTTGCGGCAGGTGGATTAAATTGAGGTTGTGTCGGCGTGCCCATTGCAGGGCCAGGCCGGTGGGCGAGGACAGGCTGACCAGCGTCTGAATGCGGGCGCGCAGTACTTTCTGGATCAGTTCCAGGCTGCAACGGCTGGTGACGATGGCAATCCCGCCAGTCAATGGAATGTTCTGGCGGATCAACGCACCGATCAGTTTGTCGAGGGCGTTATGCCGGCCGATGTCTTCGCGGCCCAGCAGCAGCTCTCCCGTGCTGTCCATGAACAGCGCGGCATGTACCGCGCCGCAATGCTGGCCCAGTGGCTGGAATGCGCTGATGCGTTGGCGCAGCCCTTCCAGCCAGATCGCAGGCGGCAATGGCGCGCCCGGCAATACATCGAGTTCGGGTAACGCTTGCTCGACCGCTTCCACACCGCACAGGCCACAGCCACTGGTCCCGGCCAGTTGGCGACGCTGCTGTTTGAGGTTCCAGAAGGCGCGGCTGGCGATCTCCACCTGCGCGTGCTGCGCAGAACCCGAGCCGCTGAGCTTCAGGTCGTAGATTTCGTCGGGAGAGGCAATGATGCCGCTGCCCAGGCTGAAGCCGACGATGAAGTCTTCGAGATCGGTCGGGCTGACCAGCATCACCGCTTGGCTGATGCCATTGTAGGCAATGGCCAGCGCCACCTCTTCGGCCAGCGCAGTGCTCCCCGAGGCTTCGCGTTCAAGGTTTGAGTAGCTGTAGGCGTGGCTTGCGGCGGACGCGGGCGCCGTGCTGACCGTGCGCTTGGCGGGCATGGGATCGTACCGGCAGGTTATTTGCCTTTAGCCTAGGCCTGTCGTCGGATAACGTCTAATCGCTAGTGCTGATGCCTTGATAGATGACGTCGATCAAGATGCCTCGATGATTTTCTGGTAGGCCGCGAAGCATGCTTCGGCCAGGGCAGAGCGCGGCGCGCTACGACGCATGATCAAACCCAGCCGGGCCAGGGTCTTGGCCTCCGCGATAGGGTGCAGGCGCAGGTGCTCGGTCAGGGTCTCCAGACCGCCATCAAGTGGCATGATCGCGCAACAGAAACCGCCATGCACCGCTTGCAGCAACTGATGGACCGCGTCGGTTTGCAACAAGGGCAGGGGGTTCAGGCCCCGACTGTGGAAATTGTGGTCGATGGATTGACGAAAGTGCATGCCGCTGGTCAGTAGGCCGAGGGGCAGCTCGATCAGGCTTTCCCAGCTGAGTGGATCTTCACCGAAGCTGAAGTGACGGTGATCGTAAAGCAGGCCCATGCGTGTTTTTGCCAGTGCCAGAGAATCAAAGCGCTCACCGTCGAGCCGGTCCAGATACGACACGCCCAGATCCAGCTGATTGCTCGCCAACTGCTCCAGAATCTGCTCGGAGCTGAGCGCCGACAGTTCGAAGCGCAGGTTGGGGTGCAACTGATGCAGGCGTTGCATCAGTGGCAGTGGATCGAAACTCGACAGCGGCACCACGCCCAGGCGCAACGTACCGACCAGATGCCCCCGGCACGCTGCCGCTTCGGCGTACAAGCCGTCATAGGCGGCGAGTACCGTCCGCGCCCAGGCCAATACCCGTTCACCCGGCGCGGTAAAACTTTCGAAGCGCTGACCACGATTGACCAGCGGCAACTCCAGCTCTTCTTCCAGGCTGCGCAGGCGCATCGACAGGGTCGGCTGGGTAATGTGGCAGCGCGCCGCCGCTTGGCCGAAGTGCCGGGTCTCGTCGAGGGCGATGAGGAATTTAAGCTGTTTGATGTCCATCTTCGCTCCGGGGCGTTATGCAGGCAGTTCGTCCTGTAGCTGGCTTGCCTGCGATCAGGTTGATGCGGTGTGTCAGGTAAAACGCCATCGTGGGCAAGCCCGCTCCTACAGTGTCCGCGCAGCTAAAGCCCCGCAATCAACGTCCGATAATCCGCTACCGCGGCAAACTCTTCGGTGTTCTTCGGGCCCTTGCGGCTGTCGGGTTCGCTGACGGCCAGCAGATGGGCGATTCCGAATGTTCGGGCGCTGCGCAGGATCGGCAGGGTGTCATCGATGAACAGGCTGCGACCTGGCTCGAAGGCGATGTCGGCGTGCAACGCATCCCAGAACTGCGCGTTCTCTTTGGCGAACCCGTAGTCGTGGGAGCTGATCATGCGTTCGAAGTAGGGCGCCAGTTGCACCCGCTCCATCTTTAATGACAGCGAGTCGCGGTGGGCGTTGGTGATCATGATCACGCGTTTGCCGGCCTGCTTGATTGCCATCAAAAACGTTTCGGCATCCGGACGCAGGGAGATCAGGTGCGCAGTTTCCAGTTTCAGCTCGCGCAGCGGTAGCTTCAGCTCGGCGCTCCAGAAGTCCAGGCAGTACCAGTTGAGCGTGCCGGCATTCTTTTCGAACAGCGGGGCCATTTCCAGTTCGGCCATGGCCCGGCTGACCCCGTGCAGTTCGGCGTAGCGCTGTGGCAGGTGCTCCATCCAGAAATGGTTGTCGTAATGCAAGTCGAGCAGGGTGCCGTCCATATCGAGCAGAACGGTATCAATGTCGCGCCAGGGTAAAGAAGGCATTCAGGTCTCTCGGGCGGTGAATGAGCCACGTCAGCATATCCGACACAGACAATCGGGAAAGCCACGGTATAGTACTCCGTCCACGCCAAGGAGCTTGCCATGCGACAGAAACCCACCATCCTCGCCCGCGAAATCGTCGCCAGTAGCCATCTGTTCCGTGTCGAAGCGTTGCAGTTACGTTTTGCCAACGGCGTCGAGCGCACGTACGAGCGTCTGGTGAGTAGAGGCGTTGGTTATGGCGCAGTGATGATCGTCGCGATGCTCGATGCCGACCACGCGGTATTGATCGAGGAGTACTGCGGGGGGACCGACGAGTACGAGTTGTCTTTGCCCAAGGGCCTGATCGAACCGGGCGAAGACATCCTGGCCGCTGCCAATCGTGAGCTTAAGGAGGAAGCCGGGTTTGGCGCTCATCAGCTTGAGCATTTGACCGAGCTGTCCCTGTCGCCCGGTTACATGAGCCAGAAGATTCAGGTGGTGTTGGCCACTGATTTGTATGAAGAGAGCCTGCCGGGCGACGAGCCAGAGCCGATGCGCGTCGACAAGGTCAATCTGCGTGAACTGTCCAGCCTGATTCAACACCCACAGTTCAGCGAGGGCCGTGCCTTGGCGGCGCTGTATCTGGTCCGCGACTTATTGACCCAGCGTGGAGTATTCGAGCCATGACCCAAGCGTTCGCTCATCTGCCGCATCCGTTGTTGGCGCCCGTGATTGAGCTGGCCAGACGTGCAGGCGAAGTGATCCTGCCGTATTGGCGCGCAAATGTGTCCGTCGTCACCAAGACCGATGCGTCGCCCGTCACCGCCGCGGATATAGCGGCGCATCATCTATTGGTCGCGGGTTTGCAGGCGCTGGCGCCTGATATTCATGTGCTGTCTGAAGAAGATGCCGACATTCCCCTCAGTGAGCGCTCCACTTGGGAGCGCTGGTGGCTGGTCGATCCGCTGGACGGCACCAAGGAATTCATTTCCGGCAGCGAAGAATTTACCGTCAACATCGCCCTGATCGAACAGGGGCGCGTGGTGTTTGGCGTGGTCTCGATGCCCACCAATAATCGCTGCTACTTCGGCGGTGCGGGGTTGGGCGCGTGGCGCAGTGATGATGAGGCGCATGCTGCGCCGATCCGCGTGCGAACGGCGCCAGCACCCGGCCAAGCGTTTACCGTGGTCGCCAGCCGTCGTCACACCAGCCCGGCACAGGAACGCTTGTTGGCGGGATTGTCCGAGAGTCTGGGTGATTTGCAACTGACCAGCGTCGGCAGCTCACTGAAGTTCTGCCTGCTGGCCGAAGGGGCCGCCGATTGTTATCCGCGTCTGGCGCCGACCTCGCAGTGGGACACTGCTGCGGCTCAAGGGGTACTCGAAGGCGCAGGCGGCGAAGTGCTCGATCTGGCAGGCGAGACGTTCAGCTACCCGTCGCGCGAGTCGCTGCTCAACACCTCGTTTCTCGCGTTGCCGGCGAACGCGCCGTGGCGCAGCAAGCTGTTGGCGCTGGCCAAATCCGAGCTATAGGGCTTAACGATGCAACACAAACTGCCCGCTGAAACGTACTGCCGCGTCGTCACTGCCCTGATTGAAAATGTGCGTCGGCAAGGTCAAGCGGGCGCGTCCATAACGGCGGTACGTGCTTAGAAATTTTTCCCAGGCGGCATCCTCTGGCGCCTCGCACGTGGCGATGGCGTCGGCGGTGACCGGTAGCGGATAGCTGATCTGCCCTTCCTGAATCACAATATGCCCGTCTTCGATTCCCTCTTCGCGCAGGCGCAAATGCAGCCAGCCCCAACCCGCCAGCACGGCCGCGCTGTACAGGCTACCGCCGAACATGGTGTTTTTGTGATTGGTGTTGGGGGCCAGGGGCAAATGCAGACGCAGCTGTTGCCCTTGCCAGCTGAGCACCTTGAGGCCCATCTCGCGGGTCAGAGGAATGTCGTGATGCAGCACCTTCTGCAAATGGTGGCTGTCGTTATTCATGCGGGCTCCTATTTATCAATCGAGTTCATCGGCAGCGCTGCCGCTGCTGTCACCAAAGCTCAGGCCGTGTTTGCGCAACTTGTCGTGCAGGGTTTTGCGTGGCAGCCCCAAGGCTTCGGCGAGGCTGCGCACGGAACTGTGAGGCCGGGTCAGCTCTGCGGCGATCAAGGATCGTTCGAAGCTTTCAACCTGCTCGCTGAGCCCGCCTCCGGTGGTTGGCATGCTGGGGACTTCATTGCCTTCGAGGGCCAGTTCCAGGCCAAGGGCAAAGCGCTCTGCGACGTTCTGCAGTTCGCGCACATTGCCCGGCCAGGTGTGCCGTAACAGCAAGGCGCGTTGGCCCGGTTGCAGTTCGTGTTTGGGCAATCCGTGGCGGGTGCTGGCGGAGTCGGCAAAGTGCTGGAACAGCATCAACGCGTCTTCGCCACGCTCGCGCAGCGGTGGAATTTTCAGCGGTGCGACGTTCAACCGGTAATACAAGTCAGCGCGGAAGCGTCCTTGATCGGCAGACTGACGCAGGTCTTCCTTGGTCGCGGCGATCACCCTGATATCCAGTGGAATCTGCTGATTGCCACCCAAGCGCTCGACCACGCGCTCTTGCAGCAAGCGCAGCAATTTGACCTGCACCTCCAGGCTCATGCTCTCGATTTCGTCGAGAAACAGCGTACCGCCGTTGGCGAATTCGAACTTGCCGATCCGGCGTTTTTGCGCGCCAGTGAACGCGCCCGGCTCATGCCCGAACAGCTCGCTTTCGACGACGGACTCGGCCAGTGCCCCTGCGTTGATCGCGACAAAAGGCCCGGCACGGCGGTTGGACAGGTCGTGCAAGGCGCGGGCAACCACTTCTTTGCCAGTGCCGGTTTCACCGAGTATCAGGACGTCGGCCTTGGTCGCGGCCAAGGCACCGATCTGTTCACGTAGACGCAACATTGGCGCGGACTGACCGACCAGGCGCGTACTCAATTGGGTCCGATCACTCAAGGCCAGGCGCAGGCTGCGGTTGTCCAGCACCAGGCTGCGCAGATCAAGCGCGCGGCGCACGCTGTCGAGCATGGCGTCGCTGGAGAACGGCTTCTCCAGGAAATCATAGGCGCCGGCGCGCATGGCTTGCACCGCCAACGGCACGTCGCCATGACCGGTCATCAGCAGCACGGGCAGTTCCGGGTCCTGAGTATGCAGTTGTGCGAGCAGTTCGAGCCCGTCGATGCCAGGCATGCGGATATCACTCACCACCACGCCAGGCCAGTCGCGCTCAATGCGACTCGCCAGGCCCTTGGCGTCGGCCAACGCCAGAACGTGCAAGCCGGCAAGGTCCAGGGTCTGGCTGAGGGCGCCTCGCAGATGCGGGTCGTCGTCGATCAGCACCACCTGAATCCGGCTGTCGATGGCGTGGTCCGTACTCATGCAGATAGATCCTCTGGCGGTTGAAGATTGACCCCGGCCGCCCCGGCCTGCAGGTGCAGGGTCAGCAGGGCGCCGCCGTCGGGATGATTGGCGAGCAGTAACTCTCCGCCCAGCGCGCGCATCAGCGTATCGCAAATCGCCAGGCCGAGGCCCAAACCCTGGGTGCGGGTCTTGGTGGTGAAGAACGGCTCGCGGGCACGGGCCAGAGCTTCTTTGGAAAAACCCGGGCCGTTATCGCGGATATACAGATTGACGCCTTCGGGAGTCTGTTCGGCACTCAGCCAGAGTTTGCGTGGCGGACCTTTTTCGGTGAGCGCATCAAGGGCATTGGCCAACAAGTTACCGAGTACCTGACGCAAGCGGGTTTCACCGGCCTGGACCCAGAGTGTCGCGTCCGGCATGTCGCGGATCAGTTCAACTTCCATTGCCCGACGACGTTTTGACAGCAGCGCCAAGGCATCGTCGAGCGCCGGTTGCAGGGCGACACTTTCCGGCGCATGCCGATCGCGTCGGGCAAACGCGCGCAGATGGGCAATGATCGAGGCCATGCGTCCGGTGAGTTCGCTGATCAGCTTGAGATTACCGCGAGCGTCCTCGGTGCGTTCGTGATCGAGCAGCACTTCGGCGTTTTCCGCATAGCTGCGGATCGCCGCCAGCGGTTGATTGAGTTCATGGCTAATGCTGGCAGACATGGTCCCCAGTGCCGAGAGTTTACCGGCCTGCACCAGTTCGTCTTGTGCGCGGACGAGTTCCTGCTGCGCCTGCTCGCGCTCCAGTACTTCTTGCTTGAGTCGACTGTTCAGGCCTTCCAGGTCGGCGGTACGTTCGATTACGCGCATTTCCAGCTCGCGACGGGCCTTGGCTTCGAAGGCAATGCGGTCCAGATAATGGCGCCGGCGTTGCATCATCAGGCCCAGCAGCAGCATCAGCACCAACAGGGTCGCGCCGCCGACAGCGACGGCGGTACGCACCGGTCGGTCGATCAGCCCACGTGGGGCAAGGATACTCACGGCCCAGCCGGTCTCGTCGATCTGCTGGGTTTGCGTCAACCAGGCCTTTTCGTCGAGGTGCAACGGTTTTGGGTTCCGGGTCGGATAGGGCTGGATGGCGTTGATCGCTTGCTGTTCTTCTTGGCTCAGCGGACGGGTTGCGCGAAAGCGCCATTCCGGGTTTGAGGTCAGGATCACCACGCCATTGTGATCGGTCAGCAGCAATTGCTCTGGGGTTTTGCCCCACAAGGTCTCGGTGCGGTCCAGATCGACCTTGACCACCAGCACCCCAATCACCTTGTCGCCATCGTGCACGGCACCGGCAAAGAAGTAGCCGCGTTTGGCCGAAGTCGTGCCCAAGCCGAAAAAGCGCCCCAGGCCGCCGGCCATGGCTTCACTGAAGTAAGGGCGAAAGGCGAAGTTGCGCCCCACGAAACTGTCGCGCTGGTCCCAGTTGGACGCTGCCAGCGTATTGCCGCTGGGGTCCATCAGGTACATCACCTCTGCCCCGGTCTGTTCGCAAATATCCTTGAGTAACCGGTTGGCGTCTTCCAGAGTGACCTTTTGCTCGGGATTCGCCAACACCGCGCGCAGGGCTGGAAGATCGCCGAGAATTTGTGGCAATACTTCATAGCGATGCAGGGTGCCGAGCAGGTTGGCGACGTAGAGATCAAGCGTCTGGCGGTTCTGGCTGACCAGCTCGTTGCCGTAATAACGCTCGGCCAGATGCTGCAGTGGCCACAACAGCGGCGCAAGACAAAGCGCCAGCAACGCAAGGCTGCGCCAGCGGGGGCGTCGGGCAACTGTGGACGTCGTGATCATAGAAATGCGCCAGATGATGTTCGCCTGACACGGATTATTTGTAGGCACTGACGTGTCTGCGAAAGCGGTGTCCCAGGTACTCCGCATGACGCCGCTCTCAGACACGTCAGTGCCTACGCCCTCCGGGCAGAAGCTGATCGACCCATTATGCCTACTGCTGACCGGCTAAGCACTCCAGCAACGCGTGATGCCAATCAGGCTGCTGCACCTGCCATTCACGCTGCAGAAGACTGCAATCGAGGCGTGAGTTCAGCGGGCGTTCGGCGGGAGTCGGGTAGGCGCTGGACGGAATCGCTTCCAGCGTCGCGCAGGGCTTGCCTTGTTTGATCAGTTGCTCACCAATGGCCTGAGCAAAACCGAACCACGACGTCTCGCCGCTGGCGGTCAGGTGATACGTACCCCAGGCGCCAGCCTGTCCGTCGCGCCAGTGTTCGATCAGCAAGCGCGTGCTGTGGGCGATGGTGCCGGCCCAGGTGGGTGCGCCGATCTGGTCCGAGACGATGCGCAATTCTGCCCGCTCTTGCAGCAGGCGTTGCATGGTCAGCAGGAAGTTACGCCCGTGCAGGGAGTAAACCCAGCTGGTGCGCAGGATCAGGTGTTTGCCCCCCACCGCCGCAATCGCCTGTTCGCCCGCCAGTTTGCTACGACCATACACACCCAGCGGGTTCGGCAGATCCTGCTCGGTATAGGCCGAGTCTTTTTTGCCGTCGAACACGTAATCGGTGGAGTAGTGAATCAGGGGGATGCCCAGCCGATCAGCTTCTTCAGCGAAAATACCCGGTGCCGTGGCATTGATCGCGAAGGCCAGCTCGGGTTCGTTTTCAGCCTGATCGACTGCGGTGTGCGCTGCCGCATTAATGATCAGGTCTGGACGTAGTGCGCGCACGTGGTCACGAATGGCCTCGGGCTGGCCAAGGTCCAGTTGATCGCGCCCCAGCACGTGCAGTTCGCCGAGATCAGCCAGGCTTTTCTGCAACTCGCGTGACACCTGACCATGCTGTCCACTGATCAATATCTTCAGTGGTGGAGTGGAGGACTGGGTCATGAGAACAGCTCAGCCTCATTCAGGCTTCTGCCGTTTTGATCCTTCTCCGACAGTTTCGGGATGTCGGTGAGCTGCCAGTCAATTGCCAGGTCCGGGTCATTCCAGCGAATGCAGCGCTCGGCACGAGGCTGATAGTAGTCGGTGGTCTTGTAGAGGAATTCGGCGTAGTCGCTGAGCACCAGGAACCCGTGAGCAAAGCCTTGCGGAATCCACAACTGACGATTGTTTTCGGCAGAAAGCCGGATGCTGGCCCAGCGACCGAAGGTCGGTGAGCTGCGGCGAATATCCACCGCGACATCCAGCACTTCTCCCGCCGTGACCCGAACCAATTTGCCTTGGGTGTGTTCCAGTTGGTAATGCAGGCCCCGCAACACGCCCTTTTGCGAGCGTGAGTGGTTGTCCTGAACGAAGTCCGCTTCTATGCCAGTGTCTTGTTTAAAGTCGCGCGCATTGAAGCTTTCATAGAAAAACCCGCGCTCGTCGCCAAATACTTTGGGTTCCAGGATCAGGACCCCAGGCAGTTCAGTCGGCACCACCTTCATTATTGATATTCCCCGGCAAGCTTGAACAGGTATTGGCCATAGCCGGTCTTGCCAAATGCATCTGCGCGGTTGAGCAGGTGCTCGCGGTCGATCCAGCCGTTTTGGAACGCGATCTCTTCCAGGCAAGCCACTTTCAGGCCCTGACGATGCTCAATGGTCTGAACGTACTGCGACGCTTCCAGCAGACTGTCGTGGGTGCCGGTATCAAGCCAAGCAAAACCCCGACCGAAGCGCTCGACCCGCAGGTCGCCGCGTTCCAGATAGGCGTTGTTGACGTCGGTAATCTCCAGCTCGCCACGGGGCGAAGGCTTCACCGCTTTGGCGATCTCGATAACGTCATTGTCGTAGAAATACAGACCGGTCACGGCGTAGCTGGATTTCGGCTTTTTCGGCTTTTCTTCGATGGACAGCGCACGGCCACTCTCATCGAAATCAATCACGCCAAAACGTTCTGGATCCTTGACCCAATAACCGAAGACCGTCGCGCCTTTGGGGTGCTCGGCGGCACTTTGCAACTGCTCGCTGAAATGCTGTCCGTGGAAAATGTTGTCGCCCAGAATCAGGCACACCGGGTCATCGCCGATGAATTCTTCGCCGATCAGAAACGCCTGGGCCAGACCGTCCGGAGTGGGCTGTTCCTTGTAGTGAAAATGCACGCCAAACTGGCTGCCATCACCCAGCAGGTTGCGATATTGCGGCAAGTCCTGCGGGGTGGAAATAACCAGGATTTCACGGATGCCGGCCAGCATCAGGACCGAGATCGGGTAATAGATCATCGGTTTGTCATAGACCGGCAGCAATTGTTTGGAAACACCAAGGGTGATGGGGTGCAGACGCGTGCCCGAACCGCCAGCCAGAACGATGCCTTTCATCATGCGATCAAATCCTTAAGGTCAGTGAATCCCAGTCGTTCGCCTTGGTAGCTGCCGTCCTGGACCCTACGGCACCAGTCTAGGTTATCCAAATACCACTGCACGGTTTTGCGCAGACCCGATTCGAATGTTTCTTCAGGGGTCCAGCCCAGCTCGCGCTCGATCTTGCTGGCGTCGATGGCATAGCGCATATCGTGGCCTGGGCGATCGGTTACGTAGGTGATCAGATCAGCGAAATTCGCTACACCCGGCGGATGCTCAGGCGCCAGTTCTTCAAGTAGCGCGCAGATGCCGCGCACCACATCGATATTCTTTTGCTCATTGTGCCCGCCGATGTTGTACGTCTCGCCGACAACACCCTCGGTTACCACTTTAAGCAGCGCCCGGGCGTGATCTTCGACATACAGCCAGTCGCGTACTTGCAGGCCATTGCCATACACCGGTAGCGGTTTACCCGCCAAGGCGTTGAGGATCACCAGCGGGATGAGCTTCTCCGGGAAGTGGAACGGCCCGTAGTTATTGGAGCAGTTAGTGACGACAACCGGCAGGCCATAGGTGCGGTGCCAGGCCCGAACCAGGTGATCGGACGCCGCTTTGCTGGCCGAATACGGCGAGCTTGGCGCGTAAGGCGTGGTTTCGGTGAACAGGTCATCGACGCCGTGCAGGTCGCCGTACACCTCGTCTGTAGAAATATGGTGGAAGCGGAACGCCGCACGTTCGGCTTCAGGCAGCTTGCTCCAGTAGGCGCGTGTGGCCTCAAGCAGGCTGTAGGTGCCGACGATGTTGGTCTGAATGAATTCCGCCGGACCATCAATAGAACGGTCAACGTGGGACTCAGCAGCCAAATGCATAATCGCGTGGGGCTCGAAGCGTGCCAGCACAGCGCTGACAGCGGCCTGATCAACGATATCGGCCTGCACAAACTCATAGCGGGTGTTGGTCGCAATGCTTTGCAGCGACTCCAGATTGCCGGCGTAGGTCAGTTTGTCGTAATTGAGGACTTCGTGATCGGTGTTCTGGATCAGGTGACGGATCAGCGCCGAACCGATAAAGCCGGCACCGCCTGTAACGAGGATTCGCATGAGTTTGCCTTCTTCCTTGGATGGACGTTAAGCGGATGAGACATAGCTTGTCGGCAGGAGAGGGCAGGTGCAAGAGCGATTGATCGAGAAAACGCTACAAAGCCATGAAAAAAACACATGAGGAGCAGGTTGCGCGCCATAAAACTGTCGCGACTGAAGTTGGTGACCATAAACACCTAAATTTTTTGAGTTTTCCCGTGCGTTAAGTGCGGCGAAAAAAAACGCAGAAGGTCGTCCGCGCGCCCGCGATCCTGTAGATACCGTATTGATCCCCAATGAGCATGCGCCCACTGCGTCCTCTCTGCCGTTCATAGAAGCCGTTCATTTCTTCCTTATTGTGGTTTTTCCTGAACACACCCCTTGCGCATCGCCCAGCCAACTGGCGATATAGGCCGCTAACAAGAACCGTTGAGGTCGTCATGTCGCTCGCCACGTTGATTCATCGTTCCAGTCTGCCGTGCCCGGAAGTCAGCGCCGAGCAGGCGTTGCTATTGCTTGAGCAGCATTACGGGTTGAGCGGCACGCTCAAGGAGTTGGGTAGCCAGCAGGATCGTAACTATTTGCTCGACAGCGCTCAGGGGCGCTATGTCTTGAAGATTTGCCACGGTGATTATTCGTTGCGCGAGCTTCAGGCACAGCACGCGGCGTTGGGGCATTTAGGGGCGGAGCCGGGGTTGCGTGTGCCTCGGGTGATGGCGGCCAGCAACGGTGAGGAATTGCTTTCGCTGGAGATCGGCGGTCGGACGGTGCAGGCGCGGTTGCTTGAGTTCATCGACGGTCAGTCGTTAGCCCATTTGCCCCACCTGAGCCGCGACGTGGTGGTGGGATTGGGTGAACTGTGCGCTCAGGTCGACCTGGCGCTGGCGAGTTTTCAGCACGCGGGGCTGGAGCGAACGCTGCAGTGGGACCCGCGGCATGCCGATGCGTTGATCAGGCATCTATTACCGGTCATCAATAACGCTGAAGAGCGCGCCTTGCTCGCACACGCCGCCGAGCAGGCGGCGCACCGCTTACGACCGCTGGTGGCGAAGCTGCCGGTGCAGGCGATTCACCTGGATATCACCGAATATAACGTGGTCTGGGTACGCGATCAGCAGCGCCAATGGCAGTTGCAGGGCTTGATTGATTTCGGGGACTTGGTCACTACCTGGCGAGTTGCCGACCTGTCAGTGACGTGCGCGGCGCTGTTGCACCATGCCGATGGCAATCCGCTGTACATCCTGCCGGCGATTCAGGCGTATCAGGCCATCAACCCGTTGCAACCCGAAGAGTTGCAGGCGCTGTGGCCATTGATCGTCGCGCGGGCCGCGATTCTGGTGCTCAGCAGCGAGCAGCAGGCCAGCATCGAACCGCACAACACTTACATCCAGGCCAATTTGCAGAGCGAGTGGGGGATCTTCGATGTGGCCACTTCGGTGCCTCTCGAATTGATGGAGGCGGCAATTCTGGCCAGCGTCGGGCTGGCTCAGCCAGAGACCCGCGCTGAATCGTTCTTGCCCCTGCTGCCCAGCCTGAGTGGTCGCGAATTCACCCCTGTCGACCTGGGTGTGCTCAGTACGCACTTCGCCGCCGGCAATTGGGAGAAGCGCGGTATCGATGAACAGCTGTTGTTCGAAGCGGGCATCAAAAGCGGACTGGCCTCGACCCGATATGGTGAATACCGCTTGTCGCGCACGGTCCCCGACAGCGCTAAAGAGCCTGACACCTGCGCTTTGCATGTCGAACTGCATGTGCCTTCAGGCACTGAGCTGCATGCGCCATTCGGCGGCACGTTGCGTCTGACCGCTGATGCTGCGCTGTGGCTGATCGGCGAGCAGATGAATCTGCGCGTGTGGGGCGTGACCTCTTCGCTGGACTCAGGGTGTGCCGTGCGTGCAGGTCAGGAGATTGGTCAGAGCAGCGGCTCTTTGATCGTCCAGCTGTGTCGCGTGACCGATATCAGTCCGCCGTTGTTCAGTACTCCTTCGTGGGCGCCAGCCTGGCAAGTGGTATGCCCTTCGCCCGCCGCGCTACTGGGATTCGATTGCGATGCGCCGCCGATTGAAGACTCAGCGAAGCTGCTGGCGCGTCGCGATGCCAGCTTCGCCCGGTCGCAGAAGCACTATTATCAGGACCCGCCGCAGATCGAGCGGGGCTGGCGCAATCACCTGATTGATATGCAGGGTCGGTCTTATCTGGACATGCTCAACAACGTCGCGGTATTGGGGCATGGGCACCCGCGCATGGCCGAAGAATCCGCACGCCAGTGGTCGTTGCTCAACACCAACTCGCGCTTTCATTACGCGGCCATCGCCGAATTCTCCGAACGATTGCTGGAGCTGGCGCCGGACTCCATGGACCGGGTGTTTCTGGTCAACAGCGGCACCGAAGCCAATGACCTGGCGATTCGTCTTGCCTGGGCTTACAGCGGCGGGCGCGACATGCTCAGCGTGCTGGAGGCGTATCACGGCTGGTCAGTGGCGACCGATGCCATCTCCACCTCGATTGCCGACAATCCGCAAGCCTTGAGCACCCGGCCTGATTGGGTGCACCCGGTGACAGCGCCGAATACCTATCGCGGTGAGTTCCGTGGCAGCGACAGCGCGCCGGATTACGTACGCAGCGTCGAACACACGCTGGCGGAGCTGGCCAGCCAGGAACGTCAGGTCGCCGGTTTCATCTGTGAGCCGGTGTACGGCAACGCGGGCGGAATCTCGTTGCCACCAGGCTATCTGCAGCAGGTATATGCCAAGGTCCGCGCCCAGGGCGGGGTGTGCATCGCTGACGAAGTTCAAGTGGGTTACGGCCGTTTGGGCCATTACTTCTGGGGCTTCGAAGAGCAGGGCGTGGTGCCGGACATCATCACCATGGCCAAGGGCATGGGCAACGGCCAGCCATTGGGTGCGGTCATCACCCGTCGGGAAATTGCCGAAGCGCTGGAGGCCGAGGGTTATTTCTTCTCATCTGCGGGCGGTAGTCCGGTCAGTTGCCGCGTCGGCCTGGCCGTACTGGATGTGATGGACAAGGAACAGCTGTGGGAAAACGCCCGAGTGGTAGGCGGTCATTTCAAGGCACGCCTGGAAGCCTTGATCGATAAACATCCATTGGTCGGTGCGGTGCATGGCTCCGGCTTCTATCTGGGCGTGGAGTTGATCCGCGACCGTGAAACTCTGGAGCCTGCCACTGAGGAAACCGCCTACCTGTGTGATCGACTGCGTGAGTTAGGGATCTTCATGCAGCCCACCGGTGACTACTTGAACATCCTCAAGATCAAGCCGCCGATGTGCACCACCCGGCAGAGTGTGGATTTCTTTGTGGATACGGTGTCGAAGGTGCTGGGCGAACTCGGCTGACTCGAATTCATTCGCGAAGTGTGAGGCAAGGAAAGCAGGCCTGATAATCGATTGTTATCGACCTAAAGGCCTGATTATTTTTGCTTTCCGTCTAATCATCCTTCCAAAGCCGATTTTTATCGGCTATAAAGTTGCCAAGATTGTCACGGGTCCTCTGCTAAGGTGAGGGCCCCACCGCATTTGCCCAGGAGGAGATTTCCATGAGCCGTATCGTTACTGTCGCCGCCACCCAGATGGCCTGTTCCTGGGATCTTGAAGCGAACATCGAAACCGCTGAAAAGCTGGTGCGCGAAGCCGCTGCCAAAGGCGCGCAGATCATCCTGATTCAGGAATTGTTCGAGACCCCGTATTTCTGCCAGAAGCCGAACCCGGACTATCTGCAGTTGGCCACGCCCATGGAAGAAAACGTCGCCATCAAGCACTTCCAGAAAGTCGCTAAAGAACTGAAAGTCGTGCTGCCGATCAGCTTTTTCGAACTGGCGGGACGTGCACGCTTCAACAGCATCGTGATCATCGACGCTGACGGCACCAACCTCGGGATTTATCGTAAAAGCCACATCCCGGATGGCCCTGGCTATCACGAGAAGTACTACTTCAACCCGGGCGACACCGGCTTCAAAGTCTGGCAAACCCGTTACGCGAAAATCGGCGTGGGTATCTGTTGGGATCAGTGGTTCCCGGAGTGCGCCCGCAGCATGGCGTTGCTGGGTGCGGAAATCCTGTTCTACCCAACGGCCATCGGCAGCGAGCCGCATGACAAGACCATCAGCTCCCGCGACCACTGGCAGCGCGTGCAACAAGGCCATGCCGGCGCCAACCTGATGCCGCTGATCGCCAGCAACCGTATCGGTAACGAAGAGCAGGACGGCTACGACATCACGTTCTACGGCTCGTCGTTTATTGCTAACCAGTTCGGCGAAAAAGTCGCAGAGCTCAACGAAACCGAAGAAGGCGTACTGGTTCACAGCTTCGACCTCGACGAGCTTGAGCACACGCGTAGCGCGTGGGGCACTTTCCGTGATCGTCGTCCTAACCTGTACGGCGCGATCAAAACGCTCGACGGTTCCCTGGAGTCCTGATCGCCATGACCACGCTGAAAAGCACACCACGCGCCGATGGCTTCTACATGCCTGCCGAATGGGCGCAGCAGACCCAGACTTGGATGATCTGGCCCGAGCGCCCGGACAACTGGCGCCTGGGCGGCAAGCCGGTACAGAGCGCCCATGTCGCGCTGGCCAAAGCCATCGCGCGTTTCGAACCGGTGACCGTGGGTGTTTCTGCCGCGCAATACGACAACGCTCGTGCGCGCCTCGATGTGCCGAACATTCGCGTCGTGGAGATCAGCAACAACGATGCCTGGATACGCGATACCGGGCCAACCTTCGTCATTAATGACAAGGGCCAAGTGCGCGGCGTCGACTGGGGCTTCAACGCGTGGGGTGGTTTCGACGGCGGTCTGTACGCGCCGTGGAACTTCGACGAGCAGGTGGCCAGCAAGGTGCTGGAGATTGAACGTTGCCCACGCTATGTGACCGAAGGCTTTGTGCTTGAGGGCGGCTCGATTCACGTCGACGGCGAAGGCACACTGATTACCACCGAAGAATGCCTGCTCAATCGCAACCGTAATGCGCATCTGTCTCGCGAAGAGATCGAAGCGGTGCTGCGTGATCATCTGGCGGTAGAGAAGATCATTTGGCTGCCGGACGGCCTGTACAACGACGAAACCGACGGCCATGTGGATAACTTTTGTTGCTACGTGCGCCCCGGTGAAGTGTTACTGGCGTGGACCGATGATCCAAAAGACCCCAACTATCCACGTTGCCAGGCGGCGATGCGCGTCCTGGAGCACGCGCACGACGCCAAGGGTCGCCCGTTTATTGTGCATAAAATGCCCATTCCCGGTCCGCTGTTTGCCACCGAAGAAGAGTGTGCAGGCGTCGATCAGGTGCACGGCAGTCAGGAGCGCAACCCGACGGTGCGGCTGGCTGGCTCTTACGTTAACTTCCTGATAGTCAATGGAGGCCTTATTGCGCCTGGCTTTGACGACCCTCTCGACGAAACGGCGCGTGAGATTTTGCAGCGTCTGTTCCCGGAACATGAGGTTGTCATGGTGCCAGGCCGCGAACTGTTGCTTGGTGGCGGGAATATCCACTGCCTGACCCAGCAGCAACCGGCCCCGCACAAAGGCTGAGTTGGTCTTGTTCTTGCTATTAAAGCCCATCAATTGATGGGCTTTTTATTGGCGTCAAATCGCTGACCCATACTGTCCTTCTCGGGGCTGTCATAAAGCACAGGTACATTTAGCCGCTCAAGACTCAAGAGGTTGTCCCCCATGAACGCAGGTATTGAGCAGCCCTTTGCTCGTAGTTTGTCTGCAAGTAGCGAATCACGCCAGTTGATGGCGGACTGGTTAAGGACAACCAGAAGATCCCAGGCGCCGGAGCCAGACTCACGACAGTTGTTGCAGGCTCGCTACCCGGTTGGATTGATCAGCGACGCAGAGCTAGACGCATTGATGCTGATTCTGGACCGCTGAGTTTTCAAAATTGACACCCCGGTAACCCACGGCTAGGATTCGCGCCCGCCTGTGGCTACCCGCCATGTACGTAGCATCAGTAGTCCACTGCGATGATTTCGTGCGGGCCTTCTGAGTCGGTCCGATTGACCAGACTCAAAGGCCGCAACCCCTGTCCGGCCAAGGCCACAGCGCGTGATCAACTCGCATTAAGGAAAACAAGATGTTGAATGTACGTATTGGCGTGATCGCCGTGATCGTCATGTGCGCCACTCAGGCAATGGCCGATGGACAAGCGGATTCCAAAGGTTTTGTCGAGGACAGCAGCCTCAACCTGCTCTTGCGCAACGCTTACATCAGCCGTGATTACAAGAACGGCGTTCAGGACAGGGCCGAATGGGGTCAGTCCGTCACCGCTGATTTCGCATCGGGCTTCACCCAGGGCACCGTTGGCTTTGGCGTCGATGCATTTGCGATGTACGCGGTGCGTCTGGACGGCGGTAAAGGCAAAAGCGGCCGTGCGGGTATCGACTTTTTCAAGCAGGACAGCAGCGGCGAAGCGGCTGACGACCTGGCCAAAGGCGGCGGTGCCGTCAAAGTACGTTTCTCCAATACCGTGATCAAGTACGGCGAGCAAATGTCGTCGCTGCCAGTGTTGAGCTACGACAACGTGCGTCTGCTGCCCGAAAGTTTCACCGGCACCCTGATCACGTCCAAGGAAATCGAAGGCCTTGAGCTGAATCTGGGCCGGTTCACCGCCGAGTCGCGTAAAAGCGCTGAAGGCCGTGACAGCGGCGATCTGAAGAAAATCGACGTCTACGGAGGTAGCTACAAATTCACAGACAGTTTCAGCGCAGCGTTCTATGCCTCCAACGACGAAGATGTACTGAAGAAGCAATACCTCAACCTTAACTACGTGTTTGCACTCCAGAAGGACGAGTCGCTGACATTCGACTTCAACGGGTACAAGACCACGCTGGACAAAGATTTCGCTGTCAACGATGCACGCGACAACAAAATCTGGAGCCTGGCGGCGACCTACGCCCTCGGTATCCACTCCTTCACCCTCGCTCACCAGCGCAGCACCGGCGATACCGGCTACAAATACGGCGGTTATCGCAACGCGGGCGGTACGGGTGATGGCGGTAACACCATCTACCTCGCCAACTCCTACTGGTCTGACTTCAACGCCAAAGACGAACGTTCCTGGCAACTGGGTTACGGGGTCAACCTGGGCACGCTCGTGATGCCAGGCCTGACCTATAAAGTCGCCTACGTACGTGGCGACCACATCGACGACGGCTCCGGCCGCGGCAATGGCGAAGAACGCGAAATCTTCAGCCAGTTGCAATACGTCGTACAGACTGGCCCGGCGAAAAACCTCTCCGTGCGCCTGCGCAACTCCTTCTTGCGCGTCTCGGACAACGCCAGTTTCTACAATGATGAAGGTAACGAAACCCGTATCTTCGTCGACTACCCGATCAACATTTTCTGATGCTTGAACGTGTGACGCGCTGATAAAAAACGCCTCGGGTCGATCGGGGCGTTTTTGTGTGCGGGGTACATTAAATACAAGGCCGCAACCGCCTTCGTCTATAGAGGCAGGCTCATGGACTGATGGCGACAACCCATGACGCTCGTTACCATGCGCCTATCTTCTCGCTCCCGGTCACCGTAATGGCCCTCGCTGCTCCGCCCGACCTCAGTGACACCGCCGTCCCCGTGCAGCCCCTGGCGCGGACGTATCCGCGTGGCCTGTATATCGAGCCGCACGAGCATGTCTGGGGGCAGGTGCTGTACGCCATGTCCGGCGTCATGTGGCTTGAAACCCCGCACGAAGCGCTGGTCGTGCCGCCGCAACGTGCGGTGTGGTTACCGCCGGGCGTGGTGCATGGGATTCGGGTGGTGTCGGACCTGGAAATGCGCAACATCTACCTGCGCCCGGCGATTGCCGTGACGCTGGAAAGCACAGTGCAGGTCATCGAAGTCGGACGGCTGCTGCGTGAGCTGATCCTCAATCTGGTGGAGCAGGCTCAGGATCAACAGTGGCAGGACTATTACGACGCGGTCGTAGACCTTGCGTTGCTGGAGTTGAGGCGAGCCAAGCACACCGTGCTGAAAATCCCCTTGCCCGATAGCTCCGACCGGCGCCTGATCAACCTGTGCCAGGCGGTGATGGCGTCGCCCTCGCTGGATGTGTCCTTCGAGCAACACGCGGAAAATGCTGGCGCCAGCGTGCGTACCCTGGCGCGTCTGTTTCAAGCTGCACTGGGCATGGGCTTCGCTGAGTGGCGGCGACAGGTGCAATTGGCAACGGCGGTCGCCGAGCTGATTCAGGGGGTACCGATCAGCACCATCGCGCGCGATCTCGGTTATTCGCCCAGCAGCTTCAGCGATATGTTCCGTCGTGAACTGGGCATGAGCCCTTCGCAGTACCCGGTCGGCGACGGTGCGGCCTGACGACGGCCCGCGTGATTGTCTGACGTTGTTTGGCAGTAAAGCAGAAGCAGTTGACCGACAGCTTCCTGCGCCTCCTCCTACACTCGGGACACCTAAAACACGGTCGCTCAGCCGCACAGCGCAACGCGACGCCCAGAGATGGAGTTCCTCATGAATGCCCTGCAATTTGCCAAAACCGGCGACCTCGCGGCCCTGCACTACATTGACGTGCCCAAACCCACCCCCGCTCAAGACGAAGTACTGATCCAGGTGAAAGCCGCCGGCCTCAACCCCAGCGACGTGAAAAATGTACTCGGGCGCTTTCCCTACACCACCCTGCCGCGCATCCCCGGTCGGGACTTCTCCGGTATCGTCGTGGAAGGTCCGCAGGCACTGATCGGACAGGAAGTCTGGGGCACGGGTAAAGAACCGGGCTTCATCCGCGACGGTTCGCATGCCGAGTATTTGACCCTGCCCGCCAAAGGCGTCGCCCTCAAGCCCAAAGCCTTGAGCTTTGCCCAGGCTGCCAGCCTTGGCGTCCCGTTCACCACTGCGTGGGATGCACTGGAGCGGAGCCTGGTGACTGCTGACACGCGCCTGTTGGTGATCGGCGCCAACGGTGCAGTCGGCAGTGCCGCCCTGGCTCTGGCAAAAATCCGTGGTGCCCACGTGCTCGGCGCAGTGCGTCGCCCCGAGCACGTTAAAGCGCTCAACGACCGAGGCTTCAACGCCATCCAGCTCGACACACCCGAAGACCTCGCCGCCAGCGTCAACGCAGTTTTCACCGGCGGCGCCGACGTCATCTTCGACACCACTGGCTTCTGGCTTCCTGCCGCCGTCACTGCCCTGGCCCCCTTCGGCCGCATCGCCATCATCGCCGCGCCTGCGGATGGGCACGTGCATCTGCCCGCGTTGGCGCTGTATCGCAAAGGTGGGTCTGTTGTGGGCATCAACTCATTGCTCTACGGGACAGAGGCGTGTGCCGGGATGCTGGATCAATTTGGGCGGTTTTTTGATGAAGGATTATTGCCTTTGCCGACCGGGTTGTTTGAGTCGCCATTGAGTGAGGGGCTGGCGCGGTACGAGGAGGTTAACAAGGGGAGTGGGGATAAGGTGGTTTTGCTGCCTTAAGACAGGGGTCAGAGGCCGGTTTGCCGGCCTCCAAGACGTCGCGCCAGGGATTGTTACCGTTTCGGTAAAGAACATTATGCTTCTTTTGGGTATAACTATATAACCATCCTTGTAAACTACACACATGCCCTAGCAAACGAACTCAGCAGAGCATGGTACTTCGTGTTAGACCTAACTTTAAAAGGGTCTAGCAACTTCTTCCGCCTCCTCGGCAAGTGAAGTCAGTCGGTTGTGATTGATTTAAAGGCCTGTAAATAACATGAAAAGTTTAATCGTACTTGCGTTGGTCGGCTTCTCTACAATCGCCGCGGCTGACGAAGTGCAAGCTGTTAATAGCGCAGCTGTTGAACAGTACACGTACTCTATGAATCTCGATATTGCTAAAGTTATTCACATGGATTCAGTGCCGGACACCTGCGGTGTCGTTCCGATGCACATGACTTACGAAGACCACAAAGGTCAGCGTCACACCCTCGAATACAGCGTGATGGGTAACGGCTGCTCAAACGGCTAAGCCTCACGCTTCAGATCGACATGTGACCCAAGCCCCCTCTTATGAGGGGGCTTTTTGTTGTGTGCTCGATAAGGCGTACGTCCTCGGTAACGGCTGCTGGTCATCCGCAGCCCGCAGGCCAAGGCACGGACTGATCGGCGCAATGCCTGGGAAAACACCGCCTCAGGGATTGTTACCGTTTCGGTAAAGAATATTATGGTTCTTTTGGGTTTAACTAAATACCCACCCTTGTAAACTAACCCCATTCCCTGGTAACCGAAACAAACAGGGCATGGTACTTCGTGTTAGACCTAACTCTAAACGGTTTAACAACTTCTTCCGCCACGTTGGCAAATGAAGTCAGTCAGTTGTGATTGATTTAAAGGCCTGTAAATAAAATGAAAAGTTTAATCGTACTTGCGTTGGTCGGCTTCTCCTCAATCGCAGCAGCTGGCGAAGTGCAAGCCGTCAACAACCCAGCCGTTGAACAGTACACATACGCCACAGAACTTGATGTCGCTAAAGTGATTAGCATGGACTCAGTCCCTGACACATGTGGTGTTGTTCCGGTGCAAATGACTTACGAAGACCATCAAGGTCAGCGTCACACCCTCCAATACAGCGTGATGGGTAACGGCTGCTCAAACGGCTAAGCCTCACGCTTCAAGCAGAGACGTGACCCAAGCCCCCTCCTGATGAGGGGGCTTTTTGTTGTGTGTGGCGGAAAGGCATCAAGGGTGCAGAGATCTGAAATTTAAGTAGGACGGATCGCAAAGTGCTTCAGCGCTGCGATTAAGGTCATGCCTTACCGTAGACTCGGAGCGTGGCATGAGGCCACTCAGCGACTAAGGACGGCAGATGTATCAATACAAGATGGTTCAGGTTCCACCCAACATCGAAGTAAAGGTCAAGAACTCAGGCACTGAAGCCGCCGTGTATTTGGAGTCGATCGCCAATCAATACGCAGAGCAGGGTTGGGAGTTCTACCGCGTAGACAGCGTCGGCGTTCAGATCAAGCCCGGTTGCTTTGAAGCACTTTTTGGAAAAAAAGCCGATTTCAGCACCTACTACGTCATTACCTTCCGCAAGCCTCGGTGATGATTCGGCTGTTACTGGCGCTCATACGCCTGTATCAAGCCATGGCCCCTCAAAGGTTGAGAGGGGCCTGCCGGTTTGAGCCGTCGTGTTCCTGCTATGGCAAATTGGCCATCGAAAGATACGGTCCCTGGAAGGGGAGCCGGATGACGTTCAATCGTATCTGCCGATGCCGAATCCCCAACGGCGGAAAGGATTACCCGTAAGCTCTCCAGAGGAATTGTGCCCGTGCCGAGCCATTCCTTCCGCGCTCGTCGACCCCTTTCAGCTGCCAGCACCCTGGATTGCAGGTGCTACGCTTGTCTTTGTGACGACTATTCGTTTTTTTGCCATGATTTCGCCGGAAAAACGGCAGAGAGGACTGTTCCCGCCAGTTATTTAGACGCGCTAAAAAATAGATAACCTCACCCAGTAAACACTAAGCCTAATGGCTGGCCGTGGTTTGACTAGTTCTGGCGCCCAAGCGAGTTGGATTTCGTTGAGCAAAGGAGTGGAAATGTCTGCCGAGAAGAAAAAGACTATCAAAAGTAAAACGAAAGCAGAGGCATTCGGGATTTTCGAGCCGGTCTTTCGCTCGCGCAAAGAACGCCTGCGTGCAGGCGAGAGCTTGCTTGAGGGCATGCCACATTCGAGTCATGCCGTATGGAAACCACCGCGCAAACACCGTGATCCTATCGATATCCTGGAAGAGTCCAACCGGTATAGGCTAGCCAGTCTGGTGCCTGTCCGCTACGGGCGTATGTTGCGCAGCCCGTTTACTTTTCTGCGCGGCTCTTCGGGGTTGATGGCTTATGACTTGGCCACCACCCCGAACGCAGGTATTCAGGTACAGGCCTGCGGAGATTGCCATCTATTGAACTTCGGATTGTTTGCGACCCCCGAGCGCAATCTGATTTTCGACATTAACGATTTCGACGAAACGACGCCCGCACCGTGGGAATGGGATATCAAGCGTCTGGCGATCAGTTTTACCGTGGCAGCGCGCGGTAACGGCCTCACCGACAAGGAGGCCGAGGCGAGCGCCGTCGAATGTGTGCGTGCTTATCGCGAGCGTCTGCGCGAATGCTCGAAGATGAGTCCGCTGGAGGTTTGGTACGACCGCCTGGATGCCCAAACGATTGTTGATATGGCCCCCAATGCCAAAGTTAAAAAGGCGCGGGAGCAATTGATTGAAAAAGCAAAGACGCGTGTAGGTGATTACCTTTATCCCACAATCAGTGGCGAGGTCGGGGGGCGGCGGCGCCTGATCGATCAACCGCCCATACTTTTTCACATTTATGAAAAAGACTTTGAGCAGCGCGTTTATAAGGCATTGCAGGATTATCGATTATCCCTGCCGCACGAGCGCCGCGTGCTCTTCGATCGTTACCGTCTGGAAGACATCGCTCTGAAAGCCGTCGGCATCGGTAGCGTGGGTACCCGTTGTTTTGTCGGTCTGTTTTTTTCCGCAGAAAACCATCCTCTGCTCCTGCAATTCAAGGAAGCTTGTCCCTCCGTACTCGAGCCTTATGCGGGCAAGAGCATTTATGACAATCACGGGCAGCGCGTTGTCACGGGGCAGCGACTGATGCAGTCCTCCAGCGATATTTTTCTGGGCTGGACGCAAGGCCAAAGAGGACGGGATTTCTTTGTGCGCCAGTTACGGGACATGAAAATGTCCGCGCCTGTAGAAGGCGCATCGTTCGCACAAATGAAAATGTATGCCGAGCTGTGCGGTCTTACCCTGGCCCGTGCTCACGCCAAATCCGGGGATGCGGCGCTGATCAGTGGCTACCTGGGCAAGTCGGATACGTTCGACCAGGCCATCGGCGAATTTGCCCTGACCTATGCGGATCAAAATGCAAAAGACCATGCGGCGCTGGTGGCTGCAGAGAAATCCGGACGGATCAAAGCGCTGATAGAGGAAGATTGATGACGCCGATCCGTTGTGTAGCATTGCTCACCGCAGCCTGCTACTTAGGTGGGTGCGGAACAATGGGGCCAACCTCGATTCAGCGCGATCGTACAGACTACGGCGGTGTTCTTTCTACGACCTGGAAAGAGCAGACGCTGCTCAATGTCGTCAAGTTGCGCTACGGGGACGTACCGGTGTACCTGGATGTCACGTCGATGATCAGCTCCACCGCGATGGAGAGTCAGGTCAGCCTGGGCGCGAGCTGGTTTTCGGGATGGCCTAACGATGGAGATAGCCAAGCCATCGGCGCATACGGCCGTTACACGGACCGACCGACGATCAGCTACACACCACTCTCCGGGGAGAAATTCTCACGCTATCTGCTGCACCCGCTATCACCGGCTTCCGTGTTCTCCCTTGTCCAGGCGGGCTATCCCGTGGATCGCGTGCTGCAATTGACTACCCGCGCCATTAACGGCGTCTACAACCGATCCACATCGCCCACCCGTGCCCGGGCTGCGGATCCACGTTTCTATCAGGTGCTTGAGACGCTAAGACGGATACAGCGGTCGGAATCGCTGGGCATGCGAATTAATCCGGGCGCTGACAGTGACGCCGTTCTGGTTATCATCAATCAGGGCGTTCCTGAAAGCGTCCTGAAGGACAGCCATTTTGTGCGCGAATCCCTTCATCTGCGTCCCGACGCAAGTGAACTGACATTGACCTTCGGTATGGTGTCGAGGAGCGATACGGAGGTCGCCCTGCTCACGCGTTCCATGTCGGAAATATTCCTGGAGCTTGCCGCGACCATCGAGGTGCCTCCCCAGCACCTGAAGGAAGGACGCGCAAACCCGGCAGCGGCCGCACCTGATAACCCAAGCCCGTGGGACGACCCGCTGGTACGTATTCACTCGAGTGTGGAGCGGCCCGCCGATGCGTATTCCGCCGTTCGCTATCGTGGCTACTGGTTCTGGATCGACGACCGCGACATGAAGTCCAAATCGGAATTCCTGTTCATTCTCGTGCTGTTCTCCCTGGCCGAAACCGGCGTACCGCCGCAGGCTCCGGTGATCACCGTGCCCGCGAACTGATACAGGCGTGCGGTACACACGGGCCACTGGCTGGCGAAATCAGGCCAGAGGATCAGGCCTGACAATTGATTACCGTGGTCTTTAAATGTGTAAAAACTACATTTTGGAGGGTCGCAATGAATCCGAATTTCCAACCTTCATACCGAATCGCAGACGCCGTCGCCCTGGCGACAACGCTTCACGCCGATCAAACCCGCAAGGCCACCGGTATTCCCTATTTGTCCCACCTCATGGGGGTCGCCTGCCTGGTAATGGAGCACGGAGGGGATGAAGACCAGACCATTGCCGGCTTACTCCACGATGCGGTGGAAGATGCCGGCGCGCATGCCGAAGCACAGATCAGAACGCAGTTCGGCGAACGAGTCACCCGCATCGTGCTCGGCTGCACCGATGGTGTACCGGACGAAAATGGCGAGAAGGGTGATTGGCATACCCGCAAGCAGCGCTATTTGGATCATCTGCCCGATGCGCCAGCAGAGGTCTTGTTAGTCTCCGGCTGCGACAAACTGCACAACGCTCGCGCAATCGTGAGCGATCTCAATACCCATGGCCCCAAGATGTTCTCTCGTTTCAATACTGGGAAGGACGGCACCCTGTGGTACTACGATCAACTGGCAAGCGCCTTCCAGACTTGCCTGCCGAGCCCACTCGCCGACGAACTGACCCGCACGGTGGCCGAGATGAAGCGTTTGGCGGATTGACGTAGGCTGACAGAACGCCAAAACGAAAAAACCCGCCAGAAGGCGGATTTTTCGGGGGTTTCAGAGATTTTGAAAGCTTTCTCTGGAACCTTGTATGGTGCCGGCACCAAGAGTCGAACTCGGGACCTACTGATTACAAGTCAGTTGCTCTACCAACTGAGCTATACCGGCGTGATGGGCGCAAAGTATATCCAGATTTTTTGGGTTGTAAACCCCTAGCTGACTGATTCGATTGCAAAAACTTTCAGCGATGAGCTTTTTCACTGCCTCTGTCCCGCTGCTTCCCTGATCCACCCTCGACAGTTGGGGTTTTTTCCTTGTGTTGGTCAGGTTCTGTGCACGTTCTGTACGCCTATGTACTGCCGGTAAAACAATGGCTTTACGGGCCATATTCACTTTTGCTGGAATGCTTATGCACAATCGGAGTTAGGGATGGCGCGCCAGAGGCTGATTTTGTGGAGCCGTTCTCAACTGCTGCAACTTACTGTTTTTTGGGCGGTTTAGGCTTGAGTGAAAAATGATCAGTCATGAACTTGGCCAGCAGGCTGCGGTTTTCGTGCCTTCTTCGGATTGTTATTAACAGACTTATCCACAGGCTGGGCGCGGATGAGTGGAGTATTCAGGCTGCTCCATTCCCCCGCGCATTTGTCTCAGCGCCCTTGGCAGGCGTCCACGCGCAGTACGCGTTCCAGTAGCTTGAAGCCGCGTACCAGGACGTAGGCCATCAGCAGGTAGAACATCCCGGCGGCGAAGAATATTTCGACCGGCAGGTAGGTCCTGGCGATGATGGTGCGCGCCATGCCGGTCAGTTCCAGCAGGGTGACGGTGCTGGCCAGTGCGCTGGCTTTGAGCATCAGAATCACTTCGTTGCTGTAGGCCGGCAGACCGATGCGCGAAGCGCGCGGCAGGATGATGTAGAACAAGGCTTTCCACTTGGACATGCCCAGCGCCCGCGCCGCTTCGATTTCGCCCGGCGGGATGGCCTGGATCGCGCCACGCAGGATTTCGGCGATGTAGGCTGCCGTGTGCAGGGTCATGGTGACGGTCGCACACCAGAACGGGTCGCGTAGATATGGCCATAGCGCGCTCGCCCGCACCGAGTCGAATTGCGCCAGTCCGTAATAGACCAGAAACAGCTGCACCAGCAGCGGTGTACCACGGAAGAAGAAAATGTACGCGTACGGCAAGGCGCGTACGGACAAATGCCGTGACGAGCGCGCGATGCCCAGTGGTATCGCCAGAATCAGCCCGGCGACCACTGCGATGGCGACCAGCTCCAGGGTCAGGGTTGCGCCCTGAGCCAGCCTTGGCAGCCATTTGATGATGACGTCCCAGTTCATGACGAACTCCTCAAGAAACCGCGTGCGGCGCGTTTTTCCAGCAGGTACATGCCGATCATCGCCAGGACGGTCAGGCCCAGGTACATGAAGGCTGCGACCATATAGAAGGTGAACGCCTGTTTGGTGAAGCTCACGGCGATCTGCGAGTGACGCATGATTTCTTCAAGGCCGATCACTGACACCAGTGCTGTGTCCTTCATCAGAATCATGAACAGGTTACCCAGGCCGGGCAGGGCGATGCGCCACATCTGCGGCATGATCAGCTTGATGAAGATCCGCGATGTGGACATGCCCAGCGCCATACCGGCTTCGCGATGACCTTTAGGGATGGCGAGGATGGCCCCTCGGAACACTTCGGTCGCATACGCGCCAAAGCACAAACCGAGCGCGATCACCCCGGCCGCAAAGGCGTTTAGCTCAAGGTCGGGTTTGCCGAGCGCTTCGCCGAGGCTGCGCATAAGGTTGACCGTGCCGAAGTAGATCAGCAGGACCCAGAGTAATTCCGGGATGCCGCGCACCAGCGTCGAGTAGGTACCGCCAAGCCATTGCAGCGACTTGTAGGGTGATGTTTTTGCCAAGGCGCCGAGCAGACCGAGCACCAGCCCCAGGCATAACGCCGACAGGGCAAGTTTGACGGTCATCAGCGCGCCAGCCGCAAGGGCCGGGCCGAATCCGTAGATATCAATGTTCATAGGCAGGCTTTGCTAGGGACCGGCACCGCGACGCTGTCACTGAAACAAGAAGCGGCGGTGCCCGTCGGGCAGGTCAGAGAATACTGAACGGGAAATACTTGTCGTTGATTTTTTTGTAGGTGCCGTCGGCGATGATTTCTTTCAGCGCTTTGTTCAGCTCCTCACGCAGTGGATCGCCTTTGCGCACGGCGATGCCGATTTTGTCGTTGCCGAACACTGGCTCGCCTTTGAATTCAAAGTTTTTGCCCGCGTCGCTTTTGAGCCATTCGTAGTTGACGAATTTGTCTGCCAGCAGTGCATCGACACGCCCGGAGGTCAGGTCGAGGTAGGCGTTTTCCTGAGTGTCATAGAGCTTGATGGTGACGGTGTCACCCAGGTTGTCTTCGAGCCAGCTACCTGCCAGCGTCGCACGCTGGGCACCAATGATTTTGCCTTTCAAGGTTTCCTTGAGGGTGGCCTTGTCGATGGTCAAATCAGTGGTCTTGGGCGCAACGAACTGCAGCTTGTTGGAATAGTACGGGTCAGTGAAGTCGACGGCCTGTTTGCGTTCCTCGGTGATCGACATCGACGAGATCAGGAAATTGAATTTATTCGCGTTCAAGGCCGGGATGATGCCGTCCCAGTCGGACGTGACGATTTCGCATTCGACTTTCATCTTGGCGCAAAGGGCGTTGCCGATGTCGACGTCGAAGCCCACGACCTGGCCGCTGGCGTCTTTGTTATTGAACGGCGGGTAGGCGGCTTCGATGCCCATTTTCAGTTTTTCTGCGGCAAAGGCGCTGGTCGCGAATGTCAGGGTGACGGCAGCGGCCAGGAGAAATTTTTTGTAGGTCTGCATGCGTGTTGCTCCGTTAGCGGTTGCTGGACATGAATTGTTTACAACGCGCCGACAAGGGGTTTTCAAACACCTGTTGCGGCGATCCTTGTTCTTCGACGAGGCCCTGATGCAGGAACACTACTTCGCTGGACACTTGGCGGGCAAAGCTCATTTCGTGGGTTACGAGCAGCATGGTCCGGCCTTCTTCGGCGAGGGCTCTAATGACGTTGAGCACTTCCTGAACCATTTCCGGATCGAGGGCGGAGGTCGGTTCATCGAACAGGATTACTTTAGGCTGCATCGCCAGGGTGCGGGCGATGGCCGCGCGCTGTTGTTGACCGCCAGACAGTTGGGCCGGGTACACATGACGCTTGTCGCCGATGCCGACTTTGGCCAGCAGGGCTTCAGCGACTTCAATGGCTTCGGCCTTGCTTTGCCCCAGTACGCGACGCGGCGCCTCGATGATGTTGTCGAGTACGGTCATGTGCGGCCACAGATTGAAGTTCTGGAACACGAAGCCGATCTCGCTGCGCATGCGATTGATCTGCTTGTTGTCGGCGGCGATCAGATCGCCATTCTTGGCGGCCTTGAGTTTCAGTTCTTCACCGGCCACCAGAATCTGCCCTTGATGCGGGTTTTCCAGCAGATTGATGCAGCGCAGCAGGGTGGATTTACCGGAACCGGAAGAGCCAAGGATCGAGATCACATCGCCATCGCGGGCGGTCAGCGAAATACCTTTGAGTACTTCAAGCGAACCGTAGCGTTTGTGCAAGTTACGGATTTCCAGCGCGGGCGTGGCCTCAGCCATGTGCGGTCCTCATTGTGTTCTATGTGCTCCTGCTATTGGCTGCCTTCCTTGGCGAGCGCCAAGCTAGCATAGCGTTTGGAAGCAAGCTTCCGGCTATCGAAGGGTTGTCGCATTGCTAACGCAGACTGTCGCGCGGATACAAACCGCACCTCGGAAGGTGCGTTGGTCACGCGACGGCTGGGCAAAAAAGGGCCGCGATGGTGCCAGTTTCGAGAGGGTGTTGGAAGGTTTATTGCCTCGGAGGCAATCCTCTCGGTCATTTTGCGAGCGCACCACATCGGGGCGACAAATGCGCCCTGTGTGTATTTGTCATGCACGCCATCGTTAAGTGGGTGAGGCGTTCAGTAACAAACTCTGGAAAATGGCAAAAGGCCATTCCTATCAAACGCTTATGGAACGAGGCGCAAGCGCGTATATCCGTGGACGACGTCGTTATAGACACATTTTGGCGTAAATCTTGCGTAAAAAATAAGGAACAGCGTCGTTGCTTTCTTTTTACGGGGTGCGCGACGTGTACGACGAACTGAATCTCGCTTCTTTGCAAAGGTAGTTTTAATGAGCAGTGCGCAAAAATCCAACGACCTCGATCAGGGGCTCAAATCGCGACACATCACCATGCTTTCTATCGCCGGTGTGATTGGCGCTGGCTTGTTCGTCGGCTCCGGGCACGCCATCGCCGAGGCGGGCCCGGCTGTGCTGTTGGCCTACTTGGCGGCGGGCACGCTGGTGGTTCTGGTCATGCGCATGCTGGCCGAGATGGCGGTGGCCTCACCTGACACCGGTTCGTTCTCCACCTACGCGGACCGTGCTATCGGCCATTGGGCCGGTTTCACCATTGGTTGGCTGTACTGGTGGTTCTGGGTGCTGGTTATCCCTCTCGAAGCCAACGCCGCCGCGACAATCCTGCATGCCTGGTTTCCCGGCATGGCAATTTGGGCGTTCACGCTGGTTATCACCTTGCTCCTCACGGCAACCAACCTGTTCAGCGTGAAGCATTACGGCGAGTTCGAATTCTGGTTTGCCCTGATCAAGGTGTTGGCCATTATCGGTTTCGTCATTTTGGGCGTTCTTGCGATTTTCGGTCTGTTGCCGGGCAGTCAGGTCAGCGGCGTCAGTCATCTGGTCGACACGCACGGCTTCATGCCCAACGGGATGGGCGCTGTACTGGCGGCCATGTTGACCACCATGTTTTCGTTCATGGGCACCGAGATCGTTACGATCGCTGCCGCTGAATCGAAGAACCCGGGTGAGCAGATCACCAAGGCCACCAACTCGGTGATCTGGCGGATTTGCCTGTTCTATCTGGTGTCGATTTTCCTTGTCGTCGCGCTGGTGCCGTGGAATGACAGCCGTCTGACCGAGCTGGGTTCTTATCAGACCGTGCTCGACATGATGGGCATTCCTAACGCCAAACTGATCGTCGATCTGGTGGTATTGGTCGCCGTAACCAGTTGCTTGAATTCGGCGCTGTACACCGCCTCGCGGATGCTCTTCTCCCTCGGCAAGCGCGGCGATGCGCCTGCTGTTGCAAGACGCACTAACCGCAGCGGCACGCCTTACTGGGCGGTCATGCTGTCCACCTCAGCGGCCTTCCTGGCGGTATTCGCCAACTACGTCGCTCCGGCGGCGGTTTTCGACTTCCTGCTCGCCAGCTCCGGCGCCATTGCGCTGCTGGTGTACCTGGTCATCGCCATCTCCCAGTTGCGCCTGCGCCACAAACGCACCGCTAATGGCGAGACCATTGCCTTCCGCATGTGGCTGTTCCCAGGGCTGACATGGGCCGTCATCGTCTTCATCGTCGGCGTGCTGACCATCATGCTGTTCCAGGAAGAACACCGCGTCGAAATCCTCGCCACCGGCGTGTTGAGCGCGTTGGTCATCGCAGCAGGATTGCTGGTGGCACGACGCCGCAACATCGCGGTACGGCAGGGCAAGCCGGTACTGAGTTAATGGGGCAGGGCTGTTATAGGGCTCGATAAAACAAAACGGCCGCGATCAGTGATGATCGCGGCCGTTTTTGTTTGGGGGGTAAGCTCAAGCAGCGACGAGCGCTTTCAGGGCTTCTCCAATGGCTCGGGTATGAAGCCCTGATCTCTAAGTGCTTTGATAACGCCGCGTATCAAATAATTATTGGAAAAACCAATCGTGTACTGCCTTGCACCTTCGCTGATAGGAAGTAGCATGCCTTGGTCGACGAGTTTCTTTATCAGGTAGGTTCGCTGAGCGCTTTTAAGCTTGGGTAACACGCCCGATAAATCTGCGGATTTAACGACCTTCGCCTTTATCGCCACGGACAGCACAGACTCTTCTGTCTCGGTGATCCAGCGTCTTTCACGGGCGAAAGCAATGGCAGGATTGAGGATCGACTTCGTCAGGTATGCATACTGTGTGAGTCTATCAACCTTGGCCAGTTCGTCGCGAACGCCTTCCAGGACATAGGTGCACCAGGCTTCGAGCCCTTCTTCTGTGCCTGTATCTGCTGTCGCGAGCATTGTGTAGTAGCGCTCTCGATCGTTACAGAAAACGGCTGTGGGGTTGAGAACCCGCCCTCCAGTGCTCACATTGAAACCATACTTCATCAGCATTGCGTAGGTGAGTAGTCTCACCACCCGACCATTCCCATTACCGAATGGGTGTATCCATCCGAACCTATGATGAGCCAACGCCACTTTCATCAGGTCGTATTTTGGCGAGTCGTCCTTGTTTATGAAGTCGACCAGCTCTTGCATGTACCCTTGCACAAGTACGAAGTCAGGCGGCAAGTGCTCTGACTGGGATATGCGTACCGTGCCTTGTCGATAAGCCCCTGGCGTCTTGTCACCTTCGCGGTGGAGTTCCTGCACCGTCATGGCATGCAGCTCGCGGATAACATGCTCGGTAAGCGGGGTGCCGGGCTCCATGATTTTTTCTATGTAATCCATGGCCTTTTCAATGTTGGCCACCTCGCGCAATTGATCGGTGTCTTCCACCCTGCCTTCTACCTTGCTGTCGATGTAGTCAGCAAGGGTGGTGTGGTTCCCTTCGATGCGCGCAGATCCCAGGCTCTCAAGCGTGTGGGATATGGATTTGAGCTGGAAAAAGACCGGGGCGGGCGTGTCCCCTTCAAGTTTTAATCGGCGAAGGTGCTCAAGCTCGCTCAGGACGTCCACCAAGCCTGAGTCAAAGGAGGGATTCAATAGCTTAAGGTCATGGTGAAGAAATTCAGGCATGAGCGGAATATCTCTAATCGCCAAATAGATTATCTATAAAAATTTCAGCGAAAAGCTTGTATTCACTGAGTCCCTGATTAGGGCCTGATAAACATTATCTTAAATCAACGATTAAGCTAAGTTAAATTTCTGCGGAAATTATGTGTAAAAACGACAGGTCTTGGGGCGTCGTGGGCAGAGTCAGCGGGCAGGGAAGATCGGCTCGGCGGGCGAGCTTGCCCTGCATGACTCTTAAAAACAAAACGGCCGCGATCAGTGACTGTCTCTTATACACATCT